>JAFDYM010000124.1 GCA_018267435.1 Bacteroidota bacterium
GTGTTCGCCGTTATAGCCCTTGTAGCTATCCGCTTGTTCGATCTACGTATACTCGATTCTGTATTCGCCCTGCTAGGTTCGCTCATCATCCTTAAATGGAGCGCAGACCTTATCCGCAAAAGTTGGAGAGAGGTGTTGTTCAACCGTAGTTAAGTAGCTGCTATTTGAACTAGGATGATACGGATAGCGCAGATAAACGCGGGTTAATGTAGGAAAGTGCCCTAGCCTAAAGCTATGGTAACAAACACCACGCTCAAGTAAGTCCAAAGGAATAGGAAGAGTATGTGGATGGTGGTTTCGAAGCGCTTGCCTTTCCATAGCGTGCTTGAGTAGCCAAAGACTTGGATGAGTAGGCGCGCTGCCCAAAATATACCTATACCCAAGCACACTTGCTTACCCAACGGGGTGCTTATCAATGCCTGGGCTGATACTACACATAGCATGCCCATAAGCAACAGCACTAGCGCAATAAAGAAGGTGTGCACGTACATCATTTCGCGGTTGATGGTGCTTAGCTGGCTGAACTCCTCCTTCCATGCAAAGTAGCGCGGAAAAGCAGCATGCACTATGGCAAGTACTATCAATATGCAGCCGATAATATTAAGATGAAGCTCCATGTTTGCGAAGTACGAAGGTGCTAATAAACGGAGTAATTTTCTGCTCTTTTTCTACCTGCAAGCCAGCGGTACTAAAGCTAGCCAACCATGTGCTATGTGTGTGGAAGTGAAACGCGCCAATGTTGTACGCCAATAGGTTCGGTACATCACGTAAGTGCTCGGTTACTATTATGCGTCCATCTTTTTTTAGTGCATTGCTTAGTTGCTGAAAGAACAGGCTCCTCTCCTGCTCATTCCGTATTTCATGTGCTGCCAGTAGTATGTAAATGGTATCGACGGAAGACTGTTGCAGCGGAACACTATCTGTTTGTATGGCTATGGTGCCTGGGTACGGTGGGTATACCTTTCGCGCACGCTTTATTGATACTTCGGTGTGTTTGTTGGCATCGTAAAAATCTAACACCGTCAATTGCTCATGAGGATATTTTGCTTGTAGCAATTCGCTAAACTCATCGAAGCCGGCATTGATATTAACTATGTGGCTTTTTTGATTTGGCAATAGCTTATCGAGCCAATTGAGCGTATACAGATTGCTGAAGTCGTACACATACCAAGATGCCATGAGGGAAGTAAATACGGTAAGTGATGCCAGCACTATAGCCACGTACACATAATTGCCAATGACAGGCAGCACTATTTTTAAAAGTATAATTGCCGCTACGCCCACTGCAAACAGCACATAAAAGTGCCAGTTGAAGCGGATGATATTGCCTACACCTTGCAATGGTTTTCTTAGGCTTGCCATATCTCTGTTTTTCCCTTCTGCCAGTGGTAAGGTATGTCGGTTATTACAAATGCATTGGCCAGTACTGCGCCTTTCAGTTGTAGACTATCAATAAATGGGATGTTATAGCTTGATACTTGCACAGGTGTTGGCTTCCAGTTTTCGCGCAGGCCTTTTATTGTCAGCACTTCTTTAGTGGTAGCGTTGTAAGTAAATGTATGCGGCAATGGTCCGGCAAAGCGGCGGGCATCTTTCCAATCTTTAAACGGCGAGCCAAGTGGCAAGCCTGTATTGTCATCGCCCTGCTTCAAAGCTATATGCAAGCCTGTTTGCATAGAAGAAATATTGGTAAGTCCTACATCGGTTCTGTAGTCAATATCAATAAGGCTGTAGTTGTAGTCGGTAAAGATGTTGCCAAGTACATGCATGCGCCACTTATCCGTCTCCGACTTCAATATGTACAAACCGCGTATACTATCGCCTGCATTATTTCTGTAGCGCACAAATATGCGGTAGCCTATCAATGTAAAGCTGCTACCCATAAAGTTGGGAAAACCTTTAGGCCGAAGCCCTTTGGTTTTAACTATAGCTACGGCTATAAAAGCCCATTTATCTTCATACATGTCCAGTTCCAGGCAATCGGGTATAAGGTGCTGTAGTTCTTCTTTCGGCACTGCAAACGCCAACACTGTAGAGCTTTCGAAGAAAGCCTCAACCGCAAAGGGGTGGCTTTTGAGGAATGATAACATGCTATGCGTGCTTGGGTTTTGAAGGCGCAAGTACAAAATCGTTATAATACACTAGTGCTGAAAACAAGATGGCAAAAACTATATTCAGCCTACCCCATAGTAGCAGGTCGGGTGCTAGGCTAAATTCTATCACATTCATAGTAAGCACTATGGCAATTTGCAGGGTAGCGTTCAGCCTAATAAACAAGCGGCTTACTACCCAAACTGCCATGCCTATTTCCGATATACCTATCAACACCGTAAGTGGGTGTGCGTATTCTGCACCCAGTATGCGTGCCACTATTTGTTCGTGCCTCGGCACAATGCCTAGCACCTTGCATAGCAGGCCGTTCGCTAGCCACACCGCAGCTATAAGCCATGTAATGATATTGTGCACGGTTTGTTTACGCATTGCAACAAATATACATAAACAAAACTGCCACACCTTGGGGGTATGGCAGCTTCTTTTAAATATCTCTGTGTGCTCTGTGAGCAACTTTTTAAGCGTTTACAGGCACACCTACATCAACCTTTTTTTTTGCGGTGTTTTTGTATTCTACAGCGGCTTTTACCAAACCAACAAATAACGGGTGCGGGTTGTCAACCGTGCTCTTTAACTCGGGGTGGAACTGTGCACCTATAAAGAATGGATGCGAAGGTATCTCTACTATCTCCACCAATTGGTTAACAGGGTTTTTACCGCTAGCCTTCATACCTGCCGCTTCGTATTCAGCTAGGTATTTGTTGTTGAACTCGTAGCGGTGGCGGTGGCGCTCGCTTATGCTGGTGCTGCCGTATAGTTTCTCGGCCAAAGTACCGCTAACTATATCGCAAGGGTTTGCACCAAGGCGCATAGTACCGCCTTTGTTTTTAATCTTCTTCTGCTCCTCCATCATATCTATAACAGGGGCATCGGTATCAGGCA
>JAFDYM010000125.1 GCA_018267435.1 Bacteroidota bacterium
AATTAAAACAAGCGAGCAACAGCTATATTATCTGCAAGGTAAAACGATTAGCTGGGGCCATTTAAATTTTAGCGGTATAAGAAACATAGATATAGTTGCTAACGGATAGTACAATATTACTAAAGCCACTTGAATATAAGTGTAGCTGCAATAATGTAATGCAGTTATATACTCACGCGCAGGCAAAAAACTGTGGATGTATTTCGTGCGGCAATTACTACCGTATTAACGGCGGCAATTTACAGTTTGTAGAAAAGAAAAGACTACCTGCTGAGCCGCCCGTGCTTAGTGTAGGTAAAAAAGGTACCATAAAGGAGTTTACTTATATAGTAACAGCCCATGTAATTAAGAAGGATACACGATATAACTTCTCATGGAACGAGTACACACTCTTTCACCCTGTAGAAGGTTATGTTTACATAAGCGAGTACAACGGCCATTGGATGTTTCTAAGCCCTGTTAACTTTGCAACAGCTATTGCTGATAATGCTACAGAACAGGATTACAATAAGAGTAAATATAGACTATATAGTAAGTATAGCGCGAAAATACTTAGTGCTATCGGCGAGTTTACCGGCGATGTTTACAAAGCTAATAAGGTTAAATTCCACGAGTTTATTAATCCGCCGGAGATACTGGTGCATGAGTGCAGCACCGAAGAAACAATGTGGCTGCATGGTAGATATATGGAGCCTGGCGAAGTACAGAAGGCATTTAAGTTGGATGCAGTACCTGCCCGTAGTGGTGTAGGCGTTATACAGCCGCAGCCAGTTTCTGTTCCTTTTAATAGTGTATTGAGGGTTTCTGCCATAGCAGCCATAGCTGTATTTGTATTGCAACTGATATTCTATTTTAGTGCTTCCGATAAGGTTGTTTATTCTTATTCAGGTAACATAACAGACTTTCAGAACGGTAAGGTGGTATCACCTTCATTCGACTTGGTAGATGGTAGTAAGAATATGGAGGTGATTGTATATGGCGAGGTTGATAATAACTGGTTTGAAGCCGGAATTACCCTCATTAATGAGAAGACGGATGAAGATGTTGATTTAGATGTAGGTGTGGAATATTATCATGGCTATAGCGATGGTGAAAGCTGGAGCGAAGGCTCGCGCCGAACATCTAAAATAATAGATGCTGTGCCGGCAGGTAGGTATCACTTACTTATTACACCTGTTAAGGATATTGCTTACAGTTATATCCCATACAGTATCGAGGTAAGGCGCGATGTACCTGTGTGGGGCAATTTTCTGTTTGCTATTATACTATTAGCTATATTTCCGGTAGTACAATTTTACCGCGAAAGAAGCTTTGAAAAAAGCCGCTGGATGGACAGTGATTATTCACCGTTTTATTTGGAAGAGGAATAGATATGAAATGGACTAAAGGCCTTACTATTTATACGGTACTGGTAGCGTGTTTGCTGCTGTTATTCTCGTACTATTCGTACAATGGTAAATCGTTGATGCCGTTTACCGACAATGTTTCATGGCAGAATAATCAAAATTCAACAACAAATGGTTTTCATCATAAATAAATTATAAGTCATGGATATGATAAACGCACATGCAGTTATTAATTCAGTTGTATTCTCGCTGATAGGCATTTTTGTATTGGTGGTGTCTTTCTTTTTAGTAGAAATGTTAACACCGGAGAACCTGTACAAGGAACTGGTAGAAAAGCAGAATTCGGCTGTAGCTATAGTAGCAGGCGCATTCATTTTAGCTATAGCCATCATTATAGCCTTTGCCATACACGGGTAGTAGTTCATGTACATTTTACTATTACTTTCTGTATTTGTAATTGCCACCTGCGGCTTGGTTTACGAACTGGTGGCGGGTACTTTGGCCAGTTACCTGTTGGGAGATTCGGTTACGCAGTTCTCTACCATAATCGGCGTGTACCTGTTTTCTATGGGTATAGGTTCCTACCTTTCTAAATACATTAAGCTTAATACGCTTGGCTGGTTTGTACAAATAGAAATATTAGTGGGTTTGGTGGGAGGTATTTCGTCAGCTTTGCTTTTTGTGCTGTTCGAACATGTATCTTCTTTCCGAGTTATCCTCTATTCCTTAATTACTATTACAGGTACTTTGGTCGGCATGGAAATTCCATTGCTGTTGCGCATACTTAAAGATAAAGTGGAGTTCAGCGATTTAGTTTCTAAGGTATTCACCTTCGATTATATAGGGGCTTTACTTGCATCGGTAGCATTTCCATTGATACTGGTTCCCTATCTGGGCATTATCCGCACCTCGCTTATGTTCGGCATATTCAATGTGGTGGTGGCTTACTTTGTATGCCTTAAGTTTGAGAAGGAAATGAAATGGGCGGGTTACCTCAAATCCTCATCTATAGGTATTACCCTTTTTTTGTTAACTGGCTTTGTGTTTGCCGATAAGCTAATGAGTTTCGCCGAATCTATGGCTTATCCCGATCCTATTATCTATTCCAAGTCATCACCCTATCAACGCATTATTATTACAAAAAACAGCCGCGACCTACGCCTGTATTTAAACGGCAACCTGCAGTTTAGTTCGCAGGATGAATATCGTTATCATGAATCGCTGATACATCCTGCCATAAGTTTGGTAAAACAACCTGAACACGTGTTAATATTAGGTGGTGGTGATGGCATGGCAGTTCGGGAGATATTAAAGTATTCATCAGTAAAAACTATTACTTTGGTTGATCTGGACAAGGAAATGACAGACCTGTTTAAGCAGAATAACATGTTGGTGCATTTGAATGATAGTTCGCTGATGCACAAAAACGTACAGGTTATTAATGCCGATGCTTTTATGTGGCTAAAAGGAACCGATAAGAAGTTCGACTTTGTAACAATAGATTTCCCCGACCCTTCTAACTATTCCTTAGGTAAATTATATAGTACTGCTTTCTACAATGTATTGAAGCAAAGGCTTACGCCCGATGCAGTAGCTGTAGTGCAAAGCACCTCGCCCTTGGCAGCACCAAAGTCTTACTGGTGTGTGGTGCATACGTTGGAGGCTTCCGGTTTTCATACATTGCCATATCATGCCTATGTACCATCATTCGGCGAGTGGGGTTATGTAATTGCATCTATGCATGATACTATTAATCGCTCGGTTGAATATCCAAATAGTTTGCGCTATGTATCTACAGCGGCCGTAGAGCAGATGTACCACTTTCCCGCCGATATGGCGGAAAGGCCAACAGATATAAATAAGCTGAACAACCAGGCTTTGGTACATTATTTCGAGGAAGAATGGAGTGTATATGCCCACTAAAGGATTAAGTCGCAAACACTTTATAGCAGGTGGCTTAACTATGGCCGCCGCCTTAATAGCTGGTAAATATATTCCGGTATATCTACATGGTCGAAATCATACAATGATTGGTGAAATAGTGGGTGCCAATGCTAAAGCGGGGCATCTATTGCGCGGCGGTTTTAATTTTCCGGAGCCAAGTAGTACGCAAGCTATACCTGTGGTAATTGTAGGCGGAGGTATAAGCGGGCTTTCCGCAGCACGTAGTTTAAGTAAGGCAGGTAATACCGATTTTGTATTGCTTGAACTTGGTAATAAAACAGGTGGCAATTCTATCTC
>JAFDYM010000126.1 GCA_018267435.1 Bacteroidota bacterium
CGCCAAACAGTTTCAATAATCCACTGCGGCACACCTTTAGGTGTGCCGTTATTTTTTCGGGCTGTAGCTTGCCTCGCTGGTTCATTTTGGCCAGCTCGCCGCAGCAATAAAACAGGTGGGTGTATTCGCTATTATCGAAGTTGAAGCCTTTGGTTTTCAAATACTTTAAGTTCTTCTTGCTAAGGGCAATAGCCACGTCCCATTCTTTAGTAACAAGGAAGTATACATTTTCCAACATACGTAGCATAATATCTCCTGCTGTTGTCATGTCGCTGCGCTTCATGCTGTGCATGGCGCTTATTTGTTCATATGCTTTTTTATAATCCTTTACATACATATAATACAGTGCGTAAAGCCTCCATGCATCAAACTTAAAATATAACGAAGTAGTAGGCGCTAGCATGGGCATAGTATAGATATCCATATGCCTTTTAGCGTCGGCATATTCGCCTGCTACCAAAGCTACGTTGGAGTATAGGTAGTTGTGGTATTGAGATTTGCTTATTAACTCTATGTAGTTTTGGTACAAGCCATGATATATTTGCCATGCCTCTTTAAACTGTGATGCTTGCGCTAGCATTACTGCCATCATTCCCTGAGCATTGACATAGAAAGGTTTGTCCTTAATACCGCTACGTTCCTCATTTTCTATTACCAAGCGCATGTGTTCAACAGCCTTGTTGTGTTCAGTTTTGTAATCGCGATAATAAGTACCTAAGCATTGGTGAAAGTGCGAATACTCGGGTTTGCCCAAATACTTATCCGGCTGAGGTAGTACTGCTAGTATATTTTGTAATGCGGTTTCGCCATACTCGATAGATTTTCCGTAGTAGAAGTAGTAGGTGTTCTCAATGTACAAATACTTCAGGTCCATTACCTTGGGCGTAAGCAGGTCTTTTTTTTCAAGCAAGGGCTTCAATAGTTCTGCATACTTTTTAAGTTGTTTCAGGTCAATTTGGTCCATGCTTAAGCGGCGGATTGCTTCGAAAGCCGTAATGTAGAACTCCTTTTTGCTAGCTTTATCGGCATCCTTTATGCGTCTGTTCTGCAAAGCTATTTCATGTAGGTGCAAAGCCATTAATCCCTTTACTTGCAACAGGTCCGATATTTGCTTAAAGCTACCATCGGTAAGGGCGGCGTATATCTTTTTGGTAAGTACTGAATTGATTTTATCGAAGTGGCTTCGGCTTATATCGAACAGCTCGGGCGTAAATTTAGTATCGCTCAGTTTTCCATCGGCCACTTTCATAGCGGCATCAAGTACGGTTTCTTCCAGCCCTGTTACATTGGCTGCAAAAACTAGCTTCTTTTCTTCGGGGTTTAGTGCCCCTACTATGCTTATCAAGTAATTCACGGTGCTGAGGTATAGGGCTAATATAAGCAAAGGTAGGCTAAGGTTTTCCACACCTATCTGGTTTAGCTTCTTTACTCGGTATAACTTTCTATTTTTAGCACCATGAACATTGTATTGTTTGATAGCCACCAAACCCGCGAAAACCTGCTTCCGCTTACGTTTACGCGCCCAGTGGCCGATATCCGTTTGGGTATTCTCACCATCCGCGAAAAATGGGAGAAAATGATGAATTCCCATCTTTCTTTTTCATTAACCGAGGAATACCTGCTGGGCAAGTTTCCGGCATACCATAGCGAAGACGGCGCTGTACATATTAATGGCGCTGTATTGCCCGATGCTGATCTGGTAGCTGCCATTAAGCAGCTAGGTGCATTGAAGGCATTGGTGAAGGGTGATGTGCTGATAGCTTTCAAATCGGAGAAGGGGCATTTGAATTATGAAAACTTTGAGGCTATAGCGAAGGGCTTTTCGCAAGTAGAGTACGATAAAACTATAACACACGTAAGTTACCCTTGGGATTTGTTCCGCATGAACGGCGATGCCTTGAAAGCTGACTTTGCATTGGTAACGCATGGTAGAAAATCGCAGCCGCTTAGCAGCACCAATACGCTGATAGGTAGTGCTGAAAATGTGTTTATAGAAGAAGGTGGCAAGGTAGAAGCCTGTATTCTAAATACAAGCAGCGGCCCTATATACATTGGTGCTGATGCCGAGATAATGGAAGGCAGCGTAGTGCGCGGCCCTTTGGCATTGCTTGACCATGCTGCGCTAAAGATGGGCGCCAAAGTATATGGCCCTACAACGCTAGGTCCACACTGCAAAGCTGGTGGCGAGTTGAACAATGTTATCTTCTTCGGCTATAGCAATAAGGCGCATGATGGTTTCCTAGGCAACACTGTAATAGGTGAGTGGTGCAATATAGGTGCCGATACTAATAACAGTAATTTGAAGAACAACTATAGCCCTGTAGAAGTGTATAGCTACCGCGAGGGCAAGGCCGTGGAAACTGGTTTGACCTTTTGCGGCTTGATAATGGGCGACCATAGTAAGTGCGGCATCAATACCATGTTCAATACTGGCACGGTGGTGGGTGTATCTGCCAATATATTCGGCGGCGATTTTCCACCTAAGTTTATACCATCATTTACTTGGGGTGGCTCTCGCTGGTTGCGCACGTTCGAGTTTGAAAAATCGGTAGAAGTAGCTGAGCGTATGATGGAGCGCCGTGGACTAAAAGTAGAAGCTGCCGACATAGCGATATTGCAACACATTTACGATATAGAAGCAAAGAATAGGAGAGGCTAAAAAATGAAGAGAAAGAAATTTGTTGCAGGAAACTGGAAGATGAACCTCGACCTTGAAGGTGCTAAAGCGCTTGCCACGGAACTGAACGCGCACACGGGTGAGTTTCATTGCGATGTGGCACTATTCCCATCGTATGTTTTTTTGGCTGAGGTACAGCATACTTTAAAGCATAGTAAGATAAGGCTTGGCGCACAGAACCTAAGCTATAGCGAGAACGGTGCATATACAGGTGAAGTGTCAGCTAGTATGTTAGCCTCGATAGGTATGGAATATGTACTGATAGGCCATAGCGAGCGCCGCGAGTACTTGAACGAAGAGCGCGACGTGCTTTGCTTGAAGTTACGTTTGGCATTAAAGTATGGGTTAAAGCCGATATACTGTATTGGTGAACCTGCTTCGGTGCGCAACGAGGGCTTGCACAAGGAATTTGTGCGCGACCAAATGGAAGATTGTTTGAGCGATTTTACTACAGAAGAGATTTCGAACATAACAATAGCCTACGAGCCAATATGGGCTATAGGAACGGGCGTAACGGCTACTACATCGCAAGCGCAAGAAATGCACGAGTATATACGCCAACACCTTGGCGATATGTATAGCGAGGAAATAGCACAGCGTATGCGCATACTATATGGTGGCAGTTGCAAACCCGATAATGCGAAGGAGTTGTTCCTGTGCCCCGATGTAGATGGGGGCTTGATAGGTGGAGCATCGCTTAAGGCGGCGGATTTTTTAGCAATAATAGAAGCAGCACAATAACATGAAATATACCCAGTACGAATTTTTTACAAAGGATGAATTGGAGCGCGATTGGCTGGTGTCAATCCTATCTGACAATTACTTCGAGGGATTTGAAGAAACGAATGAATCGTTAAAGGCCTTTGTGCCTAGCGATAGCATAAACGAAGTGCAGGTGCGAGAGTTGTTGCATGATAACGACTTTAGAGAAATGGAATTTGAATGCAGTGAGATGGAAGAGAAGAACTGGAACGAAGAGTGGGAGAAGAACTTCGACCCTGTAATTATAGCTAAGCGTGTGGGTATACGTGCGCCTTTCCATAAAGAGATGGGCACAGAATATGAACTAGTGATAGAGCCGAAGATGAGTTTCGGTACGGGCCACCATAGCACTACTGCATTGGTAATTGAGCAGATGCTGAATGAAGTTTTTGATGGCAAGAGTGTATTAGACTTTGGTAGCGGCACAGGCGTGCTAGCTATACTGGCAGAAAAGTTAAAGGCTGCAAAAATAGTAGCTATTGATAATGAACAATGGGCTTACGAGAACTGTATAGAAAATGCAGAGCGCAATGGCAGCGTTAATATTGAGTGCATACACGGCGATGATAGCCATACCTTCAATGAGCAGTTTGATGTAGTACTGGCGAACATAAATCGACATGTGATATTGAAGAACATAGCTACTTGGAGTGGATATGTTGAACAGGGTGGTTTGATGATAACAAGTGGCATACTGCAAGCCGATGAAAGAGATGTAGTACTAGCTGCGCGCGAGGCTGGGTTGAAGAAGAAAGAGACTATGCACCATGAGGGCTGGATAGCCATATCGTTTACAAAAGACTAACAAGCCGTAAGGCTGAAAATATCTTAGCATGAAAAAACTATTGTTTCTAGCATTTGCATTAGTAACGGTTAGCCTAGCCAATGCACAAATGGTCATCAACTTCTCGGCCGAGCCAGAAAAATTTGTGCGCGAGCTTGAACAGTACATGACCATGAACAAAAGCCCGCAGAACATTGAGCGTGTAGATGAATGGCAGAAGATGATGAAGCAAGGGAAATTCAACACCGCTTGGATACCCGCCATGGTTACTACCACCAATGCTATGGGTGCGCGCAACATGGCGCCAGCCCCACACTTCTATCAGTATTTAACTGCAGTAGTTAATGCCGCTAAAGCCGCTAAAACCGATCAGCAGTTCAACGATTGGAATGCATGGTTGGTGCAGATAATGAAAGGCCAAAAGAAGGGCGACAATAGCGGCTTTTTGAAAGTAATGGAGTTTAGTAATGCTTTCTTTGGCGAAGGTGCGTTGAGTGCAAGCCAATCAAAATCGTGGAAGGTGGCGAGTGCCGACTATAAGCTAAGTTATACTGATGGTGTACCGCGCGTTACTTTCCCTCAAACTACCTTAACTGGCTTTTCGAACAAAGACTCAATATTCATTACCCAAACGGCTGGCGATTATCTGCCATTGGAAAACAAATGGGAAGGTAAGAGCGGCCGCGTAGATTGGGGCCGTGTAAAGCTTGACCCAGGCAAGGTGTATGCTACATTTAAAAACTATACAGTAAACTTCGAGAACTATACTTATGTAATAGATACGGTTACTTTCATACACCCTGAATATTTTAAAACACCTGTTGCAGGCAAGTTGAGCGATAAGATAGTTGCTGGTGGCGATTCTACGGGTTTGCGCTATCCACGTTTCGAATCATACGAGGGTGGTATAACAGTTAAAGATATAGCACCAAATGTATCATACACAGGTACCTTTAGTTTGTACGGCAGCAAGGTAATGGGTACGGGTACGCCAGAGCAGAAGGCAATGTTAACCTTTTACGCAAAGGATGGTAAAACGAAAGTATTATCGGCAAAGTCAAATTCTATAAGTATAAAGAAAGGAGAGGAACTAGGCGCTGCCAATGCTGAGGTGTCTATCTACTTCGGCAAAGACTCGATATACCACCCACAGTTGAATGTGGTTTATAAGGTAGATAAACGCGAAGTGCGTTTACTGCGCGGCGAGACTGCTTTGAGTCAAGCTAAATTCTTTGACTCGTACCACAACCACGAGTTTCAAACCGATGCAATATTCTGGAACTTGGATTCTACCATACTTAATTTGAAGATACTTTCGGGTGCTGGCCAAAAGCCTGGCGTGTATGAATCTGCCAACTACTTTAGTAAGGAGGTTATTCGTAAGCAACAAGGTGTGGCCAGTTACGAGCCGCTATCGGTATTGAAGCGCTTGTATGAGAAAACAGGCTCGAAAGAGATGAACGCGCTGGAAGTAGCACGCGCACTTGATCCTAAGTTAACAGAGGTGCAAGCTCGTTCGCTTTTCTATGAATTGATAGCAAACGGCTTTATAGCTTACGATGAAGCAAATGGCATAATAACGTTGAAGGATAAGGCCATTAATTATGTACTGGCCAATGCCAAGAAGATAGACTATGATATTATACGCATTAAGTCGGCACCGCAAAAAGGTAATGACTATATAGACCTTAGCAACAACAACATCGACTTGAAAGGCGTGCTGGATGTACCTATCAGCGACACTGCTTTTGTTTACTTCCAACCTTCTAATAGTTCAATAAGCTTGCAGAAGGACCGTAACATGGAGTTTGATGGTTTGATATATGCAGGCCGTATGGACATGTTTGGCAAGAAGTATAAGTTTAATTACACACCGTTTACCGTTGACCTTACGCAAGTAGATACGCTACGCATAAATGTTCAGGACAGTAACAAGGTAGATGGCTATGGCAATCCTATATTAAAGCAACTGCGTTCGCGTATAGAGAATATAAAAGGTCTTTTGGAAATAGATGCGCCTATCAATAAGTCGGGCCGTACGCGTTTGCCGCAATTCCCACGTCTATATAGTCGCGAAAAATCAAACATATTTTACGATGATAGCACGGTAGCAAAAGGTGCCTACAATCGTAAAAATTTCTTCTTTGAATTGGAGCCGTTCCGCTTAGATAGTTTGAACAACTTTAGCGGCGATATATTGAACCTGCAAGGTAAGTTGGTGTCAGGTGGTATATTTCCGGATATAAAGGACAGCGTGAAGATACAAGCCGATGGTTCGTTAGGCTTTAAGTCGGAAACACCGCCAGGAGGTTATGATTTGTATAAGGGAAAGGGTAAGTACTTTGGCAAGTTTGAGTTGAACTATAACGGTATGCAGGCCGATGGGCGTATTACACACTCAACTTCAGATTTCGTATCGCACGATATACGCCTTTACCCAGATTCCATGATGGGTACTACAGATAGTTTC
>JAFDYM010000127.1 GCA_018267435.1 Bacteroidota bacterium
AGTAGGGTTAGGGCAATCGGCGCAGCTTAGGGCATAGCCTGGCTGCCATAGGTATGTTACATTGCTTGCATTTTGATAGCTAACAACTGCTTGGCCGCTTTCGCCTAGTGCTATGGTAAGCGTATCGGGTGTTACCTGTGCATACATCTCCAATGGCTCATGTACGGTAGCCGCTATTTGTGTAGTACATTGGTTGGCGCTTATGGCAGTAACAATATAGTTGCCTGCATATAGGGCATAAAAGTCGCCCGATAGCTGCTGCTGTGCGCCCCCATCTATGCTATACCAGTAGGGTGCATTTAAGCTGCTGGTAGTTATATGTATGGCCCCATCGTTGTAGCCGCTGCCATAGCAAGCAGTACTATCTGTTGTTACTGTAAACACATCTAGCACAGCATTAGGTACATAAGCCATTTGTGTAGTAGTGCAGCCTGCATTATCCGATACTATTATTAGGTACGAACCGGTATCTAAGCCTTCTATTACACCATTATTGGCATAAAAGAAGTTGCTGCCATCTTGCGTAGCTGAGTTGTTGTGCGGCAGGTTGCCACCGCTGCTGGTTACAGTTAGTGTACCGTTTTTCTCGCCAAGGCACTTAACAGGTGTAGCGGTTATGTTATCTATTACTAGCTGGCTAGGTTCGTTTATAGCAGTAGCAGCACTTACCGAGCAGCCACCCGCATCGGTTACTATCACTGTGTATGCACCTGCCATAAGACTAGTAGCTGTTTTGGTGGTTTGGCCGTCGCTCCAAGCGTAGCTATATGGTGTTACGCCACCTTGTGCAGTAGCTGTGGCACTGCCCGTAGGGCTTTGGTAGCATATAGCATCGGTACTGGTAGCGCTAGCGCTCATTGCAGTTGGCTGTGTAAGCACAAAGTGCGCAGTATCTACACACATGCTAGCATCAACAGCAGTTACCGTTATAGTTACATCGGCAGGCACGTTGGTAGCTGTTGGCCCTGTTTGGCCGTCGCTCCATGTATATTGATAGTTGCCTGCGCCGCCAGTAGCAGTTACAGTTATACTACCATCGGTAAAACCGAAGCAGCTTATATTGGTAGCGTTCACCAAGCTTAGCACTACCTCGGTAGGCTCTGCTATGGTAAGGCTGGCCGTAGCGGTACAGTTGGCATCGCTTACTACTACGCTTACAGGGCCAGGGCTTAGGCCGCTTATAGTGTTAGTAGTGGTATTGCCCGCTCCGTTCCAGTTAAACTGATAAGGAGGCGTACCCGTGTTGATGGTAATGGTAGCAGTGCCATCGTTAGCACCATAGCAAGTAATATCTGTTTTGCTTTCGGTAATGCTTAGCGGTGTTACCTGTGCTACTGTATAAGTGCCAGTTACCGAACAGCTGTTAGCATCGCTTACCGTTAAGGTATAGGTATCGGCACTAAGGTTGCTAATGGTAGCACCGGTATAAGTTTGGCTTGTACCTACTTGTGTCCAGTTATAGTTAATGGTGCCTGTGCCGCCTGTTGCATTGGCAGCTATGCTGCCAGTAGTGCCAGGTACACAACCTATATTTTGTACATCTACATTGCCCAGCACCAATGCCGCAGGCTCGGTAATAGTATAGGTAGCGCTAGCAGTACAGCCGCCGCCATCGTCGGCAGTAACGCTATAGGTGCCACCAGGCAGGTTGCTAATAGTAGCGCCGTTGTATGCGCCGTTGTTCCAGCTATATGTAAATACGCCGCTGTTGCCGCTGGCACTTACGGTTATGGCACCGTTGTTCGCCCCGTTACATGTTATTTGTGTAAGTGTAGGTGGGGCTATCACTACGTTGTTATTGCCCGGCTGTATGTTAAGTGTACCAGCATCGGTAGCAGTGCAGCCATTGCTATCGGTTACTATTACGTTGTACGTTCCCGCAGGTACTCCATTCAGTATCGAATCATTCTGTACAGGGCTACTGTTCCAGCTATAAGTATAGGCTCCAGTACCACCAGTAGCTGTAGCCATCAAGGTGCCAGTACCTGTACCCGAACAATTGGTTTGATTCGCATCGGGCACATTGGCTGTAAGTAGCGGTGGGTCAACCAAAGTAATAGTATCGCTACGCAGGCAGTTGGCCATATCGGTAGCTGTAAATATATAGGTGCCTGCAACAAGGTTGCTTAAGCTTAATCCAGGCTGACCATTGCTCCAACCATAGCTAAGTGGCAACACTGCATTGGTAGAATCTAACTGTACGCTTATACTACCATCGTTACCGCCATTGCAGCTAGGATTACGAAATATGGTAGTATCTATTTTTAAGCCTGCCAAATCAACCGTTACTATATCTGTTTCAATAATAGGTGTACCTCCGTTGCAAGGCAAATAAGTAGCGCGGGCTGTGTAAGTAGTGGTATTTGTAGGGCAAACGCTTACGGTAGGGCCAGTGCCTATTACGTTGCCCCCCTGTAGCCAATCTATAGTTACTATACTAGGTCCGTTAGGTGTAAAGCGGCGTGCATCATTGGTAGCCGTCCATACACTGTTATTGCGGCCAGGTACCATGTAAGCCACTGTACCAGCAGCGTTTTGTATACCTTCCGAGCCAAGGCCGCCGTTCCAACCAAATGCACCTGGGCATGCAGTTTTTTCGGCTATATATATTTCAATCACGTTGGTTGTTTCATACAAAACTATTTGGCTCGTACCTTTATCGCCACTGCAAGATGAAAAGAAGTTGTCGCTTTCATACATCGGTATGTTATTGTAAGAAATAACAAACATCCTACATGGCGCAGTACCTATTATCTGATACTTGATTGTACCACCCAGAGATGGATCGATATCTTGATAAGGCCCCATGATACAATTGGTATACATACTGGTAGAAGGGAAAGTGCCAGCACTCTCTGTGTTCCATTCGCAATATTGATTTGCATACGATAAGTCGAAAGATATTAAGCCATTGGCACCTACTACCAACTGAGTATAGGCTTGGCCAAAAAAGCAAAAGGTAAAAGGCAGGGTAATCACATCCGACCATATATCGTCGGTACTTACCAATATGCTGGTGCCAGCTGTATACGATAATGGCGCATAAGGTATTTGCGATACGGCGTAGGTATTGGTATTGCCTGTTTCGAAGTAAGTAGCCGTTAGCGATGTACACTGCGCGTTGCAAGGTATAGTTTTATCGGGTCCGGCATTTACAAATGGGCAGCCTTGCTGCGCCGATACATGTGCTGGAAACATGAATAATACTGCAAGAAACAAAAACGCTACGGAGTAAAAATTCTTCATTAGGCTAAGGTGTGGGGTTTCGCACTTATGCAAGACTGAAATATCCTGCTTAAAGTTGCCTCAATGTTATGATATTTACAAATAAAAAAGCGCGATAGGCTACTTAGCTTATCGCGCTTTTATGCATATATGTTTGTAGATACGGCTAGAAGTATGGACAGTACTTTTCGTACTGTATCGAGCCCGACCTTTCTTTCTTGAAAATATACACTACCGATACCTCAAGCGCACCCTGTGCCTTGCTGGCTGCGCGTAGGCCCGAGTGGTTCAAATCGTAGCTTACACCTATGCGTGCATTGTATACTTCTACACCTAGGTTTACTATAGCTGCATCTTTTACACGGTAGAAGGCACCACCCCATAGGGCTATGTTATCGTTTAGCCAGTAGTTAAGGCCTATACCCATGTTATACTGCTGCGCGTTTTGCTGTAGCATGAACAAGAAGGTAGGCGATATACTAAAGTCGCCGTACTTATCTAAAAATATATCCATACCGGCGTTTACATTGTAGCGCGCCTTTAGGCGGTTGCGGTCATCGCCTAGGAACGACTCCTTAGGGCCTTTGTTAGCCATACCAGGCACGTGGTTAATAGCTACGCCTATGTAGTAGCGTATTTGTTGGCCTGGTGCGTGGCTCCACATAGCACCTAGGTTTACATCGCCGTACAGTATACTTTGGTTGGTAAATGCTTCTTGGTTGCTCAAGGTTTTATCCCAACCGGTAGCGCCAAGTTGTGTTTCGAAAATTAGGTCGGTAATATTTACCCTTTTGCTTACCACACCTGCTTGCAAGCCTAACGATAACCTGCCACGGCCATATCTATCAACCGCCTTGTGGTAAGCTATGCTGAACATGCCGCTGTAGGTACTAAGCGCACCATCGCCAGCTTTATCGGCATAGAAAGCACCACCAAAACCGAAACCAT
>JAFDYM010000128.1 GCA_018267435.1 Bacteroidota bacterium
AAATTAAGATTAATAAGGAAATTGGAAAATTGAGTTAACTACCATACTCTCGTTCTACTTTGCATATACGCACCTTGTAGGTGCTATACCATTTCTGTTTACCATACTGCTGTGCCAATAGGTGCGCGGCGTTCATCTTCCAGTTGCGGATATCTTCTAGGCTTTGCCAATAGCTTACGGTTATACCTATGCCATCGCGGGCGCTTTCGTGCCCTAAGTAGCCAGGCTGTTGCTGCGCTAACTCTACCATGCGCGTGCTCATATCAGCATAACCTTGGTCGTCTGCGGTTCGGGTACTGGTAAATATTACGGCGTAGTATGGCGCCTTAGGTGTATCGGCTATCATTAATGCGAAACTACCAATTTGCAATTACTGGCATACTACCACTTTTCCGCTCTGCAATTTGTGCGTGCCATTAACTATAGCATAATTATAAACTGCGCTAGCTAAGTGCGAAAGAGAGATACGATGCTCAATCATAGAAAGCTCTTGCTGCATCACTAATCTACCTAAGCAATCATAAAACAAGATTTTCGTGCCCTCGAGAGGAGGAAATGAAAGTTTCAAGCTTACTTCATCCATTGTAGGATTAGGAAATATAGTTGCGGAAACAGAGTAGTCTCGACATTCAATTTTTGAAGCGGCGTAAGTGCAAGAATCTGACCAAAGCCCGGCATAATATTGCTCATCATGCTCGTAAAAACAGTTTAGGCGTATGCCCATATCCGAAAAATTGAGCGTAGCTTCTGGCAGTATAAAATCATCATACAATGAACCTATGCCTTCTACCCATGTGTCTCTTCTTACATATCGCCATTCGCCGTTTCTATTATACGAACATTTTACACGTTGCACTTTTCTATTGTAACCCATATTAGCCCATGCTACAGAATCAACAACAAACATCAAAGTATCCTGATATAACACTCCAGGAAAATTTCTAAGTCTGAAAAGGGTATCCCCAATCCCTAACGAAAAATCATACACTAGCATATCTGTATCGATAGCCACCTGCCGAGTAAAAACTTTTTCTCCCTCCACCCTCATTACATAGTTCTTGTCAACTTTTTGATAGTACTTATTACCAATAACAGTATCGCAAGTTGCAGTTACCTTTTTAGGGTGTAAACCCGACCAATAAGATAAGTACATAATATTCCACTGTGCCCCTACCTCGGCAAAGCGGTGGCTTTGGGCAGTAGCGCCCAACATGGTTACTAATGCAATTATTAATGGTAGAAGTTTCTTCATAGTTCTATTTAGCTATTATCATTTTACCACTCGCCAGCCTCACACCTTGCTGTGTTATGGCATAGGTATAAATGCCATTCGGCAGTTCGGCTACATCTATTTGCTGGGTAGAAGTGGTTAGTTCTTCTTGCTTAACCAATGCACCTATGTTATTATAGATAAGGATAGCTGTGTTGGGCTGTGGCTGTTGGCTGAGCGTAACGGCAAATGAGCTTGAAGATGGGTTGGGATAGATAGATGTAACAATTTGATTTACCCTTTCTACACCTACACTTATGTTGTATAAGCAACTTTCATATTTTTCATTTTGATACAAGGTCTGTTCATATTCATGAAAACATAGCAATTCGTATGAATTAGCATCCGTAAACCCTAAATTTTTGATAGGATGAAAAGGATGCCCAAAGTAATCATTAATACAGCCTATCCCTTCTATCCATATGCTGCTAAAAAAAACGCTGCCACCAACTGCCCTAACAAACATCCTTTTCCTTAACCTATCTACTTCAATGCTATCTACAGAATCGACAACCATTGAAGCATTTACACTAAACCAATCGCTGTAATCATATATCACTACGGTATCTCCAATAGATTTAGAAAAGTCATAGATCAAATACTCCAAACTATCGTATTGCCTTAAACAAAACACGCGCCCTATGGAATCTTTACGAATAAACTCCCGCTCGGTAAGGTTTGAGGTTTCGAAGCCTATAGAATTTTCCATTACCTGATACAAAGCACCGTTGATTGCCGTATCTCCTACAGCGTTATAAGTAATTGTACTTACAGGGTTACTGTGATCCCAAGGATCATTTTCAATAACATTCCACTGCGCCGTACTATCGGCAAAGCGGTGGCTTTGGGCGCTGCTGCTTATAGCAATAAAGAAGAAAAGTAGAGTAGGTAAAAAATGCTTCATGGGTTGCAAGGTTGACCGCAAGTTACATATATAGGAATATGTATTTGTCATAATACTGTAAAAGTATCGACTTTAGGGTTTAGCCTTTTCACCATAAAAATCGGAAGCCACTTTAATGTGGTTGTAGTTATGGGTTAACGCTGTATTGTAGCGTGTATAGCGAATTTATTGTTTTGTAAATTCTAAGGTTTCGCTATTGTTAGCATTCAACTGCTCTTTCAACACAATCCTTTTGTTCGTTAATTCAGATATGTACCAGGTGTTTTCTGTATCCAAAACGTTTGAACCACTATGAAAATTGATATATAGCTGCACCCTATTATCGCTATCGAAGTCGGTTTCCCATTCACCAACATCATCGCTTTCTCCTGTTTTAGTAACTACTATCTCATAATTAGCGGTAAAATTAAAGTTGTAGCCTACAAAATAGCTTGTTTCGTCAAAGCCGCCATCATCAAACTTAGATACAAACCAAGAACCATCTGTAATTGTATTTTTTACGTTGGTTTCGGTTACATCTAATATTGTTTCCTTATCGTCATCCTTTTTGCAGGCAGAAAATGTAAATACTAAAAGGGTCAAACAGAATAGCGTATATTTCATATCAAGAGTTATTTAGGCTGCAATTATAATCTTAAATCTAAATGTTACCAGATTTTAATTAATAGAATCTTTCTACAACCGTAACGTAGCTATTCAAAACTAAATTTCCCAAAATACCCTGATAGGGGTATTGAACAATGCCTTAAACAAAGTACATTTGTTTAGAATTATTCTAAACAAGGACCCATTTAGCAGTGCAAACTTCGATATTAATTGCTGACAACCAGTTGCTTACCCGCGAGGGAATTAAAACCCTTATGCTAGGCAATACCGACCTAAACGTGGTAGGCGAGGCTGCAGACAGTAACGAACTGAACCAAAAACTGAAAGAATTGAGGCCAGAGGTAGTAATAATTGATTACCATTTGCCAGGTTTTTTTGGGGTAGATGATATTGCTAAACTTTACCAAACATCGCCCAATACCAAGGTGCTGGTAGTAACTACCAACCACAGCAAGGGCGACATAATGCGCGTGCTTGAATTTGGGGTGAACAACTATATACTGAAGCAGTGCGATAAAGAGGAGTTTATAAATGCCGTGTATGCCACTATAAAGGGCGAGCGCTTTTTGTGCGGCAAGGTAATAGACGCCGTGCTTGATAAGCAGCAGTACCGCGACGAGCACTGCGAGCCTACCGTGCTAAGCAAGCGAGAGGTAGAGATAGTAAAGCTGATAAGCGAAGGATTGACGAACGGCGAAATAGCCGATAAGATTTTTCTAAGCGTACACACGGTAAGCACCCACCGCAAAAATATATTGAAGAAACTGAACCTGAAAAAATCGGCGGAGTTGGTAGCCTATGCCATGAAGACAGGCATGATAGCCGCGCATGAGTAAGAAGACGGATGACGGGAGACCGAGGACGGATGAAAGGATATCTACCCTTTCAATCTGTGCAATCAAAAACCTATCTGTGTAATCCGATTATAATCTGTGTAATCACCTTCTAATCGCTGTAATCCAGTAATATCTGTGAAATCACTTTCTAATCGGTGTAATCACAAACTAGTCCTTTTCTACCTTAAAGTTGTAGCCATCGCTAAGGGTACGCATAAAAGCAGCTATGTCTTTTATCTCCTGATCGGTAAGGCCAAGGTTGCCTAGTTCATCTTTGTTTACGTTCTGCTTTACCTCGGCAGGGCCAAACTTAAGGGTATCTACATCGCGGCTGTTGTAAAAGCGCACTACATCTTCCAGCGTTTTGTACACACCATTATGAAAGTACGGCGCAGTACGGTCTATGTTGCGCAGCGTTGGCACTTTAAATTTGCCTTCATCTTCTAGGCACTTTACTACGCTGCCTAGACCACAATCTTTTTTATAGTCCTTATCCAGTTCTATCAACTTAGGGTTGGCAGGCACACCTAGGTTATCGTAAGTAAAGTCGGTAAACAATATGGCGCCGGTTATAGGGTCGGGCGTGCTAGGGTGGCAAGCGGCGCAGTTGCCTTTCTTCTCATCGTTAAACAGCTTTAAGCCCCTTTCCTCTTGCGGTGTAAGCTTCACCAAGCCTTTCATATAGTAATCGAACTTACTAGTGAAGGGACTTACCTCTACAGTTTCTTCGTACTCTTCCAATGCCTCGGCTATGCGCAAAAATGCGGCGTGTGTATCGTCGAAACTTTTAGGCCCATACACGGTTTTGAACAAGTTGGCGTATGGTGCCGATTTGATATAATCAACCACCGTTTTCTCGCTGGTGTTGTTCATTTCAAAGTGCGACATTAAGGGTATTAAAGCCTGCTCGCTAAGTGTGTTGGCGCGGCCATCCCAAAACAATCCCCCTATATAGGCTTCCTCTACCGAGTCGTAATGAAAATGCGGCGAGAAGGCAGCGTAAGCAATGGTAGGCGAGTTGCGGTGCCCAAACTTAGTTTTAACCGCCCCGCGCGATACTGGCAAACCTTCAGGGTCAGCAAATGCATTGTTAGGCATATGGCATGTAGCACAGCTTTGGCCCGGCGGATTGCTAAGGTTGGTATCGAAGAATATCTTTTTGCCCAATAGCTGCGCAGGGGTAAGCTGCACCTCCATTACATCTTTTACTTCGGCCTCGCCTTCGTCGTCGTGCTTATCGTGGTTATGCCTTTGCCTGCATTGGGCAACGCACAGCAATAATGCGGCAACGGCAAATAGCGAAAGAATACGCCAGCTACGGCTTGTAATAGATTGGTTTAAAGGTGGCATTGGTTATTGGTAGCATGAAAATAAATAATCGCAGTTTAAATTACCGTTAAAAAACAGCTAGCTATAAGCATACTACCCTAAAAGCGGTAGCAGCAAAATACATGAATGCCTGTATTGCAATAGCCTAGGCTGTAGCGCAGCTTTGTTGCATTAAATCTATACCTAATGTGCAACTACGATATACTGTACCATAACCAACATGGCTATGTAGTAAAGTGCAGGAAATGCCAACATTTGAAATTGGCCTTTGGCACTGCGGCACTCACCTTTAACGAAGAACAGTTCTACGATTTTAAGCATATAGCCGACGGATACTTTGAACTAAACAAAAGCAATAACTGCCGTACGCAAAAGCAAATACATATACCTACCTCACACAGCGCAGTATCTCTAGTTTACACTATAGATGAGTTGGAACGCTTGACCGACTTAATGGAGGAGGCGCACATTAACCTAGAAGTGCAGCGGTTGCTGGCGTAGAAAATTTACCAAATCAACTTGATAGCTTGAAGAGCCGCAAGGGTAAGAAGTAACGCACCTATAATCCTGTTCAGCACATCTCGGTTCAGCTTTAGGCGTTCTACCAGTTGCTTGCCTAGTACGCCATACATCCACAATACAGCTACAGTACCTAAGGCTGTTATAATGCTAAACAAAGCGATAGAAGCATTGCTGCCGTCCATCCAATTGTTCTGCTGAATATAAACACCCCATACTAACCAAAAGGGTATTTGCAAGGGGTTAAGAATGGCTACAATAATACCGCGCCTAATGCCGGAAAAACTGCTGGACACCTTACTACTTGACGGCAATAGGCTAAGCACGCCTAAGGCGGCGAATATGGCCACAGCAGACCATTCCAACACATTGACCCACTCTGGCTTCTGCAATAGAAAATTAATACCCCAAATGCAGCCGTAGCAGTATACAAACTCCATAAATGCGGCAAACCATATAAAAGCCCATAGGCGCCTGTGGTGGTTATCGAGGCCCAACTGCACTGCCGTAAGGTTAATATTGCCAGGTGGCAAATAACCCATAAAGCCAATAAGGAAGCCAAGTACTATCATACTAGGCAGTTAGCAACCTACGGTGATAGTTGATTTGCCCAAGGTGATAGCTTAGGTGTGCTATAAGGTGAATAAGAAACTGCCCCGTAGCTGCACGCTTGCCGCCTACCTCTAGCGGAAAATCTTGCTCTAGTTCAGCAGTAGATAAGGGCAATATAGCAGCACTTACTATAGGCAGCAAAGCATCTATATCTGCAAGTATTTTTTCGCGAGGTACATCCTTCAAGGCAAACTCGGCATCGCGGTTGCGCACATAGCCAGTGTTGCCCAATGTAGCACCCAGAAAATGGTTGAGGTTGCCTATAAGATGCAATGTAAGGTTACCTGCAGAGTTAGAGACACCATTGGCCAGTTTCCATATATCGGCTTCGTTTTGATATAAGGAAAGTTCCTCTTTAAGCTTTAGCAAGTCGCGCTGAAAAATATTGATGAGCCATTGGTTCATGGTAGGGAAGTTTGGGTAACTGAATGTATGAAGCTTTTACCAAACAAGATTAGATAGATTCAAAAAACCTTCACTTTCACAGTTTTTTACATAACATAAGTTATATAGCACGCTAGCGGCATGGGCTTTGTAAACCATGGTTAAATGGCTTAGTCATGATATAGTATTAAGCTAAACCAAAAACCATTGTTATGAAAAGCATCAAAAATTGGATAATGATACTTACAGCCGTATTTGCTGTAAGTATTGCTAGTACTAACGAGGCAAAGGCTCAAGCCGGTGTTTCGGTTTCATTCAACGTATTTTATGACAACCTATCACCTTATGGAGATTGGATACAAGACCCTGCCTATGGCTATGTATGGGTACCCCGCGTAGGTGCAGGCTTTAGGCCCTACTATACCGATGGCTACTGGGTAATGACCGAATATGGGAATACTTGGGTATCGGACTACGCATGGGGCTGGGCACCGTTCCACTATGGCCGCTGGACCTATGATAACTGGTACGGTTGGGTATGGATACCCGGCAATACATGGGGACCTGCATGGGTAAGCTGGAGGACAAGTGGCAGCTACTACGGCTGGGCACCACTAGGGCCTGGCGTAAGTGTAACCTATGTTAGCTACTCGCCACCTGTAGATTGGTGGGTATTTATACCGCCACGTTATATACACGACCGTCACTTTCATAACCACTACCACGGCCCGCGCAACAACACCACTATTGTTAACAATACTACCATTATCAACAACACATATGTAACCAATAACACTACGTATGTAAGTGGCCCTCGCCGCGGTGATATAGAACGCACCACCCAACAAAAGGTAACGGTGTACGACGTAAAAAATACTGGTAAACCCGGTAAGGAAAGCGTGCAGAACAACAAGGTAACTACATACCGCCCACAAATAAGTGCTAGCAATAAAACTGCAGCACCGCGTACAGTTGAGAAAGCAGCTCAACCTGTAGGTAAAGCAAGTGCAGTAGGTAACGGCACACCACAACGTAAAATACAAGCACAGCCTAGTAAAATAAATACGAATAGCAACAATGCTAACCTACGCGATAGCTACAACAATGGCAGAAAGGTAAATATAAATAGTACACCCCAGCCTAAAACCAATGTACAAGCGCCTGCTAAGGTAACAGCGCCTAGCAACAGCGCCCCACAGCGCACACAGCCTAGCCGCGACATACAACGAACAAACCCTAGCAATACAACAACTACAACGCGTAACGATGTAAACAGAACACAGCAACAACCGCGTATGCAGCAACCAAGCGCACCACAAAAGGTACAACCTAGTGCACCTCAACAAAAAATGAATGCGCAACCAAGCCAAAAGATGGGCACTAACGCTCCTCCTCAACAACAAAGGATACAGCAAAGCCCTAACATACAGCGTAGCGCACCTGTACAACAAAGCCCAAACATGCAACGCAGCGCACCTGCGCCGCAAAGTAGGCCAAGTGGTGGCAATGGAAACATAGGGTCAAATAAAATAGGTAGGCCCTAGCTAACATACAGTATTAAAAACAAGAATGGCTACCGCTTAATGTGGTAGCCATTCTGT
>JAFDYM010000129.1 GCA_018267435.1 Bacteroidota bacterium
AGCAAAGATTATAAGGCGATTAAAATTCTCATAAATGATTTAAAAGGACTTAGTATTTCCGTCAATGATCCTTTAAATGAACTTATTACCGAAGCGGAAAATTATATTGCGAAATGATAAGTATTGTAAAGCAAAATTTGTCCTTAACTGCTACTGAAGAATTATACATAGCAGGTCTTACAGATGCAGATAAACCTCGAGCATGGAAAAATGATACTGCGGCTAAAGCTATAAAGGACTCTATTCTCAAACAACTCGATTCCATACAGCAACAAAAGTGCTGTTATTGTGGTTTAAAATTATGGGAAACATCAAGAGGAGAGATTGAGCATATCGCCTCAAAAAGTGGCCGTAAAAAATCATATCCGGAATTTACATTTGTAAAAAACAATCTCGTGCTTTCCTGTGAATACTGCAATGGCTCAAGTAAAAAAGGAGAGATTGATGTAGTATTTAGGTATAGCACTAATTATGATAAATGCGAGTTCAAAATCGTTCATCCCTATTTCGACAATCCTAATAAACATTATAGCTGGGTTGATAAGGTTACCCAAATTGTTATCAGACATAAAACATGGAAAGGAAAATATTCTATTATTCTTTTTGAGTTAGACAGTATTCGACATTCTGAAGCGCGAGGAAAACAGAACATTTACGAAAAGAAAGTAGCAAAAATGATAAAGAAAAAACAGGTAATTGATCGATTCAACTATATAATATCATTCAGATGGCTGTAACCAACACATCCTCTAACACTTCCAGCATAGTTTCTAAAGTATGGGCCTTCTGCCAAACCCTGCGTGATGATGGCGTGGGCTACGGCGATTACCTGGAGCAGTTAACGTATCTGCTGTTTTTGAAGATGGCAGATGAGTATACCAAGCCGCCGCATAACCGCAAAATGCCTATACCGGCTGATTACAGTTGGCCAACTTTAACCAACAAAAGCGGTGGCGAACTGGAACTGCACTACAATACCTTGCTGCGCGAACTGGGTCAGCAAAAGGGAATCTTGGGTCAGATATTTACCAAGAGCCAGAACAAGATACAGGACCCTGCCAAGCTATATAAGTTGATAGCGTTGATTAACGCCGAGCAATGGGTGCTGATGGGCGTAAAGGATAAGGGCGATATATACGAGGGCCTGCTGGAGAAGAATGCCGAGGATACCAAGAGCGGTGCAGGGCAGTACTTTACACCGCGCCCGCTTATAAAGGCTATGGTGGAGTGCCTGCGCCCCGAACCAATGAAGACGATAGCTGACCCTGCCTGCGGTACAGGTGGCTTCTTCCTTGCTGCTTACGACTTTATAACCGACGCTGCCAACTACACTTTAGATAGAGACCAGAACAAGTTTTTGAAGTACAAAACTTTTTTCGGTAACGAGATAGTAGCAAGTACCCGCCGCCTGGCGCTTATGAATTTGTTTCTGCACAACATAGGCGATATAGATAGCGACAACTTCATATCGCCTAACGACTCGCTGATATCTCAGTCGGGTGCAACTTATGACTACGTGCTGGCCAATCCGCCCTTTGGCAAAAAGAGCAGCATGACCTTTACCAACGAAGATGGCGAACAGGAGAAGGAAGACCTTACCTATAACCGACCCGATTTTTGGGTAACCACCAGCAACAAGCAGCTGAACTTTGTGCAGCAGATTAAAACCATGCTGAAGCCAACGGGCCTTGCCGCCGTGGTTCTACCCGATAACGTATTGTTTGAAGGCGGCGCAGGCGAAACCGTGCGCAAAAAGCTATTAGAAACTACCGATCTACATACTATCCTCCGCCTGCCTACGGGTATATTTTATGCCAATGGCGTAAAGGCGAATGTGCTGTTCTTTGATGGTAAGCCAGCCAGCAAAGAGGCTTGGACCAAAGAGGTGTGGGTGTACGACTACCGCACCAATGTACACCATACGCTAAAGAAAAACCCGCTGAAACTGGAGGACCTGAAGGACTTTATAAAATGCTATAAGCCCGAAAACCGCCACAAGCGTAAGGAAACTTATAGCGAGGCAAACCCCGAAGGCCGCTGGCGCAAGTTTAGCTACGATGAAATAATAGCGCGCGACAAAACATCGCTTGATATAACCTGGCTAAAAGATAAGTCGCTAGCAGACTTAGATAACCTACCCGACCCAGATGAACTGGCCTTGGATATAGTTGATAATTTGGAAGCAGGTTTGGAAAGCTTTAAGGCTGTGATAGCAAGTTTGAAAGCTAAGTAGTTTGATAATGGCTATTCAATCTACAAATCCAGCAGTATCCTCGAAAACTTATCCCTGTCCTCATTACCAAAGCTTCCGAGATAACTTTCTGTAGTCATGACGTTGGTATGGCCTAGGCTCTCAGAAATATACTCTATCGGGGCCCCACCTCGCTTCATTATAGTAGCGAATGAGTGCCTAGCAACGTAGGTGGTCACCGGGACGGTAATGTCTAGCACCTTGGCTACCTTGCGCATGGCCTTGTTAATGTTCTGCACCATCTGTGCGACTACCTTCACTTCATGTTCAAGTGACATACTTTTCTCCAGGATAGGAAACACATAGCTGTCCGGTGCAACCTTGTTCCCCCATTTTTCGATGATGCGCTTCGCCTCTGGCAATAGCATGATCAATATGGGCTTCAAGCGGTGCTTGGTGGTATTCTCGGTCTTGGAGCGGATAATGGCAATCGTATCGCCTGAAATATCCTTGTATCTCAGCTTGGCCATATCCTTGATGTTGATACCGTTGCAGTAATAGGAAAACATCCAGAAATCCTTGTACATCGGGTTGATGCCATGCTCCGGCTTTACCTCGAACTCCTTGATGCGTTTGATGTCCTCCTTGTTGAGCGCCTTCTTGATGTTCATGCTGGCAGGTATCTTGTAGCTCTTGTTGCCGAAGGGATATTTGTCGCGGTCGGCCATACCTTTGGATAGGGCGAGGTTATAGATCGCACGCAGCGAACGGAGATAGATGCCGGCCGTGGTCGCGCTGTTGGCGTTCTGCCCTACCGTCCACTGCTCATAGCGGCGCAGGAATTTAGTGTCGATTTTGG
>JAFDYM010000012.1 GCA_018267435.1 Bacteroidota bacterium
CAATCCCGTATCTACAAGTATCAACTGCTTACCATCTTCTATTAGCATGCAGCGCATAGCCCAAGTACATAGGTTATTTGCATCTGGTGCATTCAACTTTTGCCAAATCGATTTAGGCACTACGCCAAACATAGCACCACCATCAAGCTTGAATAAGCCTGTATTGATTGTATGTAGTTTCATGCTACTTCTTCTTTAGCTTGCTCTGTAGTTCTAACATTTTCAATGCAGCAACAGCACATTCTACGCCTTTGTTTCCATGCTTGCCGCCAGCCCTATCTTTAGCCTGTTGCTGAGTGTTAGGCGTTATCACCCCAAATATAAATGGCAGGTCTGTCTCCAAACCCAACTTCATTATAGCATGCGATACAGCTGTATTGATATACACGTCGTGCTCAGTATCACCTTTCACAACACAGCCAAGACTTATTACTGCATCGGCTTTAGTGTATTCATACAACCACTGTGCAGCCAAGGGTAACTCATAAGCACCAGGCACATACTCTACGTATATGTTTTTCTCTTTTACACCGTATTGCTTCAATGTTTCTATACAACCATCGCGCAAGGCAAAAGTTATCTCATCATTATATTCAGATACGGCAATAGCAACTTTGTATTTACTGGCATGCACCGCTTTAAACTCGGTATGCTCACTTAGGTTCTTATCTTTCGATGACATGGTTTCTATTCTTTTAGTATAGCAATATTAAAACAAAAACGCCTCCCCTTGTACAGGGAGGCGTTTGTATATGCCCAAATATATATCGTTTGTTAGAACTTAAGAATTTTAAACTCTGTCCTTCTGTTCTCTTGGTGTTGTTCATCTGTACATGGTACAGCCACTGTACCTTCGCACTCGCACTTGTTTACTAGGCGGCTTTCGCCATAACCTGCTGCAATCATACGCTTAATATCTACACCTTGCGATGCTATGTATTGTACCGCAGACTCAGCACGCTTGCTAGACAGGTTAGCATTGTATTTAGCAGTAGCGCGGCAATCGGTATGCGAGCTTAATTCTATTTCCAGGGTTGGGTTGTCTTTCAACACCTTCACTAGCTTATCAAGTTCTTTAGCAGCATCAGGGCGTATAAACCACTTATCCAGGTCATAGTAAATGTTTTCAACCTTAATAGCTACACCTTTCTTCACTTTTTCAAGTTCCAAAACTTGGTAAATGGTAGCAGGAGCTTTAACCCCATTAGTAGTTTGTGTAGCTGTTACGGTTAAGTATTTTGTATCTGGCTCGCCAGTCTCTTTCGAGCCCTCTATACGATAGTTTGTATTCTGCTCAAGTACAAAAGTATGTTTGCCATCCTTATCGGCAGTAGCTACATCATCTTTACCTGTAGTAAGGTTTGTTACCTTTATAGTAGCACCTTCAAGTGGGTCGCGCGTTTTCTTATCAAGCACAGTTACTTCTAGGTTTATACCACCGTCAGCCGATAGCGGTATTTTAACTAAATCTGGCTTCGCTTTTACATCTACTTCAACCGTATTTGGCATGTAGCCAGCCTTGGTAGCCGCAAATGAATAGTGCTTGCCCGGTATAGCAGGGAAAGAAAAATCACCATCTTTTCCTGTTGTCAACTTACCACGGTCTATGTTACCTTCTTTCACCACCACTTCCGATTCAGGAATTGGAAGGCCAGTAGCTGCATCGTATACTATACCATTAAGTATCACACCCTTCTTGGTAAAGCTATATATATCATCATCACCTTGGCCGCCTTGGCGATTAGAAGCAAAGTAACCCGACTTATTATTCTTAGAAATAATAAAATTAAAATCGTCAGCATTTGTATTAACAGGATAACCTAAATTCTCAGGCTCTGTCCAATTAGTAATCTTGTTGCCAGTTTTAACTTGGCTTGCAGAAAATACATCTAAACCACCCAAACCTAGGTGACCGTTTGATGCAAAGTACAACGTTCCATCATCGGCTATAAACGGAAACATATCATCCCCACTGGTATTTACCTTTGGACCCAAGTTTACTGGAGTAGTCCATTGACCGCCTATTTCGCGTGTACTATAGTATATATCTACACCACCGTAGCCGCCGGGCTTATCACTAGCAAAATAAAGCGTCTTTCCATCACGGGTTAATGACGGGTGACCTACAGAATATTCTTTATCATTGAAAGGTACAGCTTCTACTACTTCATTACCCCAGCTATTTTGATCTGCAAGCCAAACTATGCGGTTGATTTTAAGCTTTACGGTTTTATCGGCAGCAGGAAAAGCTTTACGACCATTATAGTTGCTACGATCAATATACAACTCTCCCATTTTCTCATTGTAGCTACTTGTACCTTCATGATACTTCTTATTTAACTTACGGTTAGGGATCAATTCAGGTTTACCCAAACCATTAGTACTATCTTTATAAGCTTGAAAAATTTGAAGAAAGTTACCCTGTGTCCAATTATCCTTGTGCTTTACATAGCTATCTGGAAACCTATTTGAACAGAAAAATATACCTGTATCGTTCTTCATAAACGATGGACCGAAATCTGAAAACTTGCTATTTACCGCTTCAGCATTACGCACATCATAAAAACCTCGGTCTTTACTTAGCTGCTCTAACTTGTCTATTCCCTTCAATCTATCTTTTACACTATTGTCAGTAGGTACCGCATCGCTATATAGCTTGTAGTACACCTTAGCATCTGCATACTTTTGGTTAGCCCTAAGTGCTTCAGCATAGTACAGCTTATTCACCACATTGGCATTCTCAGTTTGCGCTAGTTGGCCATAGTAGGTTTCAGCATTTGCCCAATCGTTCATCATTCTGTAGCTATCTGCTACGCGCTGAAGAACGTAAGTATTGCCAGGCTCCTTCTTCAAAGCCTTTTTATATAGTTCAATGGCATTTTTGAAATCAAATTGCTTGTAGTACCAATCAGCTACTTTTACCACTGGCCTTTCAGCTACAGCTATAGTAACCATTAATATGGCTGCCAGCAATGTCAGGGATTTCTTAAGTTTCATACAATTAATATTTTAAGGGAAAACCGTCTTTCTAATTAGTGCTTATGTTTATTAGAAGTATTTTACATAACGCGGAGTTACGAAACGCTTCTTATCGTACCAAAACTTATAGCCTAACATAATTTCATGTGTACCGTTGGTAAACTTTCTTAGTGCAGAAATTTCAGCATCGTAAGCATAGCCCAATTCTAGTTGCGGTGTAATTTTGAACTGTGCCCATACTATAGCTGACTGACCATAGTATTTAAAGTCGCCACCTGTACGGTAAGAAGCTCCCAACCAAAAACGATCGATGAACAACAAACCTAAACTGGCATCGAACTGCGGTATGTTCTTGTGCAAACCTTGCTGCCACTTAACCAATACACTTGGGCGAAACTTAACAATGGCTGCATCTTTACCGAACACATAACCTGCATTAAATACTAGGAAGTCATATACGCGTGCCACATTAGGATCATAACCCACTACACTAGTTTTTTTACTTAAACCACTAGGCATAAGGTGCGGTGCCGAAACACCTATAAAATACCTTTTACCATAAGCATATATACCGAAGCCAACGTTAGGGACAAACATGTTTTCGTTAACCGAAAACGCTTGGTCGCCATTGGTATTAAGTACCGCTTTATTGTTGCCTTGGTAGAAATAAGCAAACGATGCGCTAATACCAAAACACAGGCGAGACTGCTTTATTTTTAACCTATATGCAAATGACGGAGTAAAAGTAAATGTATTGCTTAGACCTATTTTATCGTTAGATATAACAGCACCTATAGCATACTGATCGCGCCTAAAAGGCGTATGTATGCTAATATTGGCCGTACGCGGTGCACCTTCTACACCTGCCCATTGGTGTCTGTATATTCCCATTACGCTTATCACCTCTTGGCTACCAGCATAGGCGGGGTTTATAAACAAGCCATTGAACATATACATACTATATGCGGGGTCTTGCTGGGCTTTCAGACCTGTAAACGCTAGTACAGTTATAAGGACTGAGAATAATAGTTTTTTCATGATCAGCTATTTCAGGTTATTGCTTTTGCTTTCCTTTTTATTGAACCCTTTCCGACACAATAATGTATCGGAAAGGGTTTCTAACTCTAGTTCTATCTATGTATCACCAAGTAACGTTGTACAGGCTTGGTTACACCATCCTTGTAGTCGTAAATGATGAAGTAAGTACCATCAGGCAAGTTAGTACCTTGCATATTCTGACCTTTAAAGTCATTGTTGTAATGTCCATCGCTAGCCCAAACTTCTACACCCCAACGGTTGTAAACCCTTAGTGTAGAATTAGGGAACTGATCATTACATGGTATTTCAAACTCGTCGTTTGTACCATCACCGTTTGGCGAGAAGCCCGTAGGTATAACACAGTTCGTATCTATTACATTAACACATACGCTTGCTGTATCGCAGTAGCTAGTAGCACCAGTAGTTACACAAACTTCATAAGTAAAGGTTATGTTGCCTACATAGTCAGTATTCGGCATTACCATTATCGTGTTATCGAAGTTAACACTTGCCATACCATTGTTTACGTTTGATATGATTGTTATAGTAGTATCGCTACCTACAGGTATCAAATCATTATCAAGAACATTTACGTTAACGCTTGTATTTATTATCGTAGTGTTTACGTCGCAAGCATCAGCTATCGCATCTATCAAGCAATCTACTACCGATATAACCACTTGCGATGAATCGCATGAACCGGCACCGTTGCAAACTGTAAGCGTAAACGTATCGTTGCCTACAAAGCCCGAAACCGGTGTGTAAGTAAAGCAGGTATCACCAGCTTCAAGCGTTACAGCACCATTATCTACACCAGTTGTACTAGTAATAGTAAAGTTAGAGGCACCGCTTACATATTGACCTACGCATACTGTAACAGCGCTATCCATACAAGTGGTAGCCGAAATAGTAGTAGGCAAGTCAATAGGTATACAAGCATCTATTATGATTCGTATAGAACCTGTGCTGCACAAGTTAGGGAAGCTGCTATCGCAAACTGTATAGAACAATGTAAATGGACCAACAATTGAACCAGCTTCGAATGTAATAGTACCATTAGCGTTCAACGTAGGTATACCTATACCTGGCACCGTGGATACCGAAGTAACAGTTAACGTATCACCTTCAGCATCATTATCATTAGCCAATACATCTATTACTACAGTTCCGTTTGTACATACTATTACTGTATCGGCATTAGCTACAGGCGGAGTGTTACAATATACATTCAACACTAACAATGCTGTATCCATGCCGCAGTTTGTACGTACGCGGTACACTACAGTATCTGGTCCGCAGTAGCTAGCCGCTGGCGTGTAGATAAGTACGCTGTCATTAACAAATACCGCAGTACCATGTGTAGGAGACACAACCACTTGACCCGAACCGCTAGTATTGTTCAATGTATCGTTAGCCAATACATTTACGCTAAACGGAGCATTAGGCAATATAGTTGCCGCATCGCTTACAGCTACTGGCGGTGTACAGCAGTTAACTGCTACATATACCGTTGCTGTATCTACAGCACCAAGTACATCTTGTACCGTATACTGGAACGAGTCTGTAAATCCGCAAGTATCCTTCGGCAAGTATGTAACAGTACCGTTAGGGTTCAATACAACTGTACCCACAGTGTTACCTGTTATTACCGAAGTAACATAGAAGCTATCGGCCTCAGGGTCGAAGTCGTTATCCATCACATCTATTACTACAGGTATGTAAGGCGTTGTAACCACCGTATCGTTTACTGCTTGTACCGAGTTAGGAACTGTAATTACTACAGTTGCCGTATCGCACAGTGCAGGTACCGCGTTATCGCATATTACATAGCAGAATGTATCTGGATTTAAGGCATTCAAGTCAGGACCAGGAACATAGGTAACAGTTGTACCGGTTATAGTAGCAGTACCATCGGCAGGTGCACATGGTATAGCCGTAATTGTTATCGGATTACCATCTGGATCGTGGTCGTTATTCAATACTGGAACCACGACAGTAGTGCCATAAGTAGTAGATGTATAATCATCAACAGCTACTGGCGGATGATTCATATATACAGAATCAACGTAGATGATGATATATGCGCTATCGCACAAACCTGCAGGGTCGCATATAGTATACAATATACTATCTACACCAGTAGTAGGCGAAGTGTACGTAACTGTACCGTTAGCATTCAATGTAGCTGTAGCACCTGCCAGGTTCGGACCGCTTAACAGAGTAACTGTCAAAGGATCTCCATTAGGATCGAAATCGTTTGCCAGTTCATTCACTACTATCGGTGTATTAGTTAATACCGTAGCTATATCATCCGTTGCTACTGGTGGCAAGTTAGTACTATCGCAAGTGTATACGACTACAGTTACTAGTGCAGTATCGCACATGCTGTACGGCGGTAAGTTACTTTGATCGCACACATAATAAGGGAATGTGTATACACCAGCACTATCACCTGTAAACACTATTGCACCATTACCTGTTACAGTAAATGAACCGTTAGAACCTGTAGGGCCTGTAATAGAACCGTACGAGAATGTTACTGGGTTACCGTTAGGATCGCCTGCAGCAGCTGCTACGTTTACACCTATTGGCGTATTCTTACATACAGCCACATTCACATCCAAGGCTCGTGGCGCCCTGTTACCAGGTATTACATGTATAGTTACAGTGCCTGTATCGCAAGCACCTAAACTATCGCACGCTACTATACATATTGTTTGCGTACCTATCCAATTGTAGGTTGGTGTATAGTTAAAGCAGCCGTTCACTATCTGTGTTACAGAGCCATTTAATGTATCGCATAGCAACACACTCATGGTTAAGTTAGTATTATCTACATCGGTAGCTATTGGGCAAACAGTATCGGTTTGGTTTTGGTATATAGTGTCTACTATATCCGTAACTACCGGAGGATCATTAACTGGACATACACTTATTGCTACGATACCTGTATCGCAAGCATTGCTGCACTGCGTATTGCATATCGCATACACTATTGTATCTAATCCATTGTAGTTAAGGTTAGATTGATATGTAATGAACGGACCGTTAACTGAAGTAGTACCATGATTAACCGATAGTACGGTTACCGTACTAGCATCACCCTCAGGGTCGGTATCATTAGCTACAACATCTATTATCTCAACCACTTCCTCACATGTAGCCAATACATCATCTACGGCTACTGGGCGCTGGTTAACATGTAAGCATACAGTATCGCGGCTTGCGCAGCCTGTTGTATTATTTACAGCTGTTGCTACTACACAGTAATCTACACCTGTAGGTGTTACCGTTACTGGGTTCAAGCCCGATGCAAAAATACCTCCACCTACCGTGCTCCATTGTATGTTTGTTACATCAGTGCTATAGTTAGGAGTTAACACTACAGTTTGACCTACACATGCGGTATCGCGGCTTGTGCTTACCGTAATAGTAGGAACTGGTCTTACTACCAAGGTAACTTGAGCTAGACCACTGCAACCCAATGAGTCGCTGTATGAGTAGGTAATTATATTGTTACCCACGTTAGCGGTAGCAGGGTTAAACACGTTGCCATTCATACCAGGGCCACTAAATGTTCCACCTGCAGGCGAACCAGTTAATGTATCTGGCGCATCGAAACGGCAATATGCAGCTTCGTAACCACTTATGGTTATTACTGGATCTGGATTAACCGTTACACATATAGTAGTATCATCGGTACAGTTAGTTGAAGGATCTGTATAAACATACCTTATACAGTAGAAGCCTTGGCCTACCACTGAAGGCTGGAATATATTACCCGTTACACCAGGACCGCTAAATGTACCACCTGCAGGTATACCTGTCATAGTTACATTACCTGCACTAGTACAGTATGCACTACTTAAGCCAGATATGCTTGCATTAGGCGCTTGATTAACTGTAACAAGTACAGTATCGCTAGCTTGGCAACCGCGCGAATCGGTTACAACTATGGTATATGTAGTACTTGTAAGCGGACAAACTTGAGGATTCAAGGTTGTATTGCCGGTTATAGTACCACCTGTCCATGAATAAGTATAAGGTGCGGTACCACCCAGTACTGCGCCACCTATGGTTACACAGCTACCTACGTTAGAACATAAAGCTCCAATATTAGTACCAGCATCAACAAATACTGTATTAGGCTGAACAGTTACATATACTTGGTCTGAAGCTTGGCAACCAAAGCTATCGGTTACCAATACAGTAAAGTTAGTACTAAAGCCTAGGTTTTTCACCACAGGGTTAGCGCCGTTTACTGGCACTGGTATAGCAGGAGTCCAAGCGTAAGTGTAAGGACCAACTGTGCCAGAAGCGGTAGGGCTACCACCAAGTATTACACTATCGGCAGTACAAGCAAATATAGTAGCATCAGGGCCGGCACTTGCAACTGGCAATGCCCTAGTACCTACAGTTACTATATCTGTAGTTGAACAGCCTAAGCTATCGGTTACAGTTACAGTGTAAGTAATATTCGAAGTTACATTAGTAGCCGTAGGACGAGCTATAGTTGTACTATTTAGGAATTGTGAAGGCGTCCACAAGAATGTGTAATTGCCTGTTCCTCCTACTGTAGTACCACCAAGCACGGTGCTAGTATTGAAACATACTATTGTATCTCTACCTGCATCGGTAGTTATTACAGGGCTAACAAACACCTGCATCGTATCTACCAAGAAACAACCTAATGCATCGGTTACGGTTACTGAATAATTAGTTGTAATTAGTGGATTAGCACATGGGTTAGCTACAGTAGTACTGTTCAAGCCTAAGCCTGGGCTCCATTGATAAATGTATGGACCAACACCGCCTGAAGCAGTAGGTGCACCACCTATCTGAACACAACTTGAGCTATTGCCACAGAATACTTTGCTAAAGCCAGCATCTACTGCAAGTGTGCTTTGGTTTACGTTTACTACTACTTGATCTGTAGCAAAGCAACCTGTTACGTTATCTCTTACAGTTACCGTAAATGTGGTAGTAGTGGTTAAACCTGTTACAAAAGGACGAGGTATAGTAGTACCGTTAAGTACACGCACACCGCCTACGCTATCAGGCGCCCAAGTATATGAGTAGTTGCCAGTACCACCAGTACCAGTAGGTGTACCACCTAACTGTACAAACGAACCAGCGCAAGCTGTCATAGTTTGATCGGCACCCGCATTAGCTACTACGGCAGGGTTAATATCTATACGCTGGCAAGTAGAAGCCGTACAACCTACTGCATCGGTTACTGTTACACAGTAAGATGTAGTAAGATTTGGTGCGGCAGTAGGATTAGCAGATGTTATACTGCTTAAGCCAGCGCTAGGGCTCCACAAGTAAGTGTATGGTGCAGTACCACCGCTACCTGTTGGGTTACCTCCTAGCAATGCCGAGTTACCATTACATATAGCAGTATCGGCACCTACCGATGCAGTTACGGCAGGGTTTACTATCACAGTCATTGAATCTACAGCCACACAGCCATTAGCATCGCTTACTAGCAATACATACATAGTAGTATCGGTAGGCAATACTTGTGGGTTAGCTATAGTGTTTGAAGTACACATACCACCTACTGGAGACCATGTAATACTATAAGGACCTACACCACCGCTTACAGCAGGTGTGCCACCTATAGTTATACAAGTATTCTGACCAGCACATATAGTTTTATCTATACCTGCATCAGCTACTAAGGTAGATTGTGAAGTATTTATTAATACTTGATCGCTTGAAGTACAACCATTCGCATCGGTAACAGTTACAGTATAGTTGCCTGTAGAACCCAAACCACAAACGGTAGGATTAGGCAAGCCTGTATTATTCAATGCAGTTGAAGGGCTCCATGCATATAAGTAAGGTGCAGTACCACCTGTAGCTGTAGGCGAACCACCTAAAGCAACACATGCATTTGCACATGAAACTACTGTTCTATCAATACCTGCATTAGCTACAGGGTTTTGATCCACACGTATTGTAACGTTTGCACTGTTTGTACAACCTATAGAGTCTGTTGCAACTACAGAGTATGTTACGCTATTAAGCGGACATACCACAGGGTTAGCAACTGTATTGCTGCCTTGGAAGTATATAGCAGGACCCCATACGTAAGTGTAAGTTGAACCTGAACCACCAACAGCAGTAGGCGCGCCACCAAGTGTAATACATGAACCAGCACATACCGTATCGGTAACACCTGCATTTACTACTATACGCGGATTAACAGTAATACGTACAGTATCTTGAGCTATACAACCATTAGCATCTGTTACTACCACTGTGTAAGTTCTGCTAGATGATATATTGGCTACAGGGTTAGCTGTAGTAGTACCGCTTAATCCAATAGCTGGAGACCAAGCATAAGTATATGGAGCAGTACCACCCACAGCAGTAGGCGAACCTCCCAATGTAACATTGGTTGCATTACCAAAACAGAATGACACATTGTTACCAGCTTCAGCTGCTAAGGTACCACCTGTTACAGTTACAAGAACTTGATCGCTACCCGAACAACCGAATGTATCAATTACACTCAAAGTATATAAGGTAGTAGCGCCAAGGTTTTTAACCCATGGCCTTGCAGCTATAGTATCAGTTAAACCTGCACTAGGCGACCAATGGTAAGTATAAGGAGATGTACCACCTGTAGCAGCTGGGGTTCCTCCCAATTGTACGCTATCACCGCTACATGCCACCAAGGTTCTATCAGGACCCGCACTAGCAGTAGGGTTAGGACGAACACTTACTGTTACAGCATCGCTTATGGTACAGTTATAGCCATATGTTACAGTCAACACATAAGTAGTTGTTACTGTTGGTACAGCTACTGGGTTAGAAGCAGTTGTGCTGCTAAGACCTGTACCCGGACTCCAAGAGTAAGTATATGGCACACCACCTGAAATTGAAGGTTCAGATGTAGGGGTACCGCCTAGGGCAACCGTTGAACCTGCACAAAGCGCAGTATCGGCACCTGCATTTACTATTGGCGGAGTAGCAATACTTACAACTACATTATCAGTAGCTGTACAGCCTTTACCATCGGTTACGGTTACAGTGTACGTTCCGCCAAGCAATAGAGGAGTTACGACAGGGTTAGCCGTTGTAGCTGTTCCCGGTATTATGTTAGCTCCGTTCCAAGCATAAGTATAAGGACCAGTGCCACCATTAGCTGTAGGTGAGCCACCAAGAGAAACAGTGCCAGTTAAGCTCTGACACACAAAGTGGTCAGGGCCAGCATTTGCCACCAATGTAGAAGGAACTATTGTTACTTGTACTACATCTACAGCACTACAACCGCTAGCATCTGTTACAGTTAAGCTATAAAGCGTAGCAGAAGTTATCCCTTTCACAAATGGGTTAGCTGCAGTTGCACTGCTTAGGCCAGTTGCAGGGCTCCATGCATACGTATATGGACCTACACCGCCACTTGCAGCTGGCGAGCCACCTATCTGCACGCTATCAGAAGCACAGCTAGTCATGCTCTTATCTATACCAGCATCAGCCACTGGCTTAGCAAGAATAGTTATAGTTACAGCATCGGTACTGTTACAGCCCAAGCTATCAGTTACAGTTACTATGTAAGTAGTAGTAACCTGAGGACAAGCCAATGGATTCGATGTATTGTTATTGCTTAAGCCAACAGTTGGGCTCCAAGCATATTGGAACGAACCAGAACCGCCAGTTGCAGAAGCATTCAAGGTAGTACAGAAGCCTGCACAAAGTGCTGTATCAGCACCTGCATTTACTACAGGTGTAGCATTTTGTTGTACAGTTACTGAATCCACAGCTTGGCAACCTTTAGCATCAGTTACAGTTAAGAAGTATTTAGTAGTAGATGTTACCGTTGCAATTGGGTTGGCAACCGTGGCATCATTCAAGCCAGTTGCTGGGCTCCATGTATAAACGTATGGAGAAGTACCGCCAACCGCGGTAGGAGAACCACCCAATTGAACTGGCGAACCAGATGCGGCACATATCACACCGCCGTTACCAGCTTCTACTTGTAGGGTAGAGTTTACAACGTTTACTACTACAAAGTCATTACCTACGCAACCAAACGTATCAGTTACTATTAATTGGTAAGATGTAGTTGAAGTAATACCAGTTACAGATGGATTCTGAACGGTTGCACTGCTTAATCCTGTAGCCGGGGTCCACAAATAAGTAAATGGACCAGTTCCACCACCTATTACAGCAGGCAAACCTCCTATTATTACTGTATCAGCAGCACAGCTAACAAGTGTTTTATCAGCACCAGCATCTACTATTGGAGTAGTGCGTGGTGTTACAGTTACTTCATCCAATCCTATACAACCTTTTGTATCGGTTACTATCAATTGGTAAGTAGTTATTACAGCAGGGGCTGCAGTTGGGTTAGCAACGTTAGGTTGCGACAAGCCCAAGCTAGGATCCCATGAGTATGTATAACCTGGTGTACCACCCGTAGCAGTTGGTGCGCCACCTATCTGTATGCTGCTACCTGAACAAACACTTGTATCAGGACCTGCATTTGCAGTTGGGTTAGGATTTACAGTTACAGTAATATCATCTATAGCAACACAACCACGGCTATCTGTTGCACGTAATCTGTATGCAGTAGTTGCAGCAGGACAGGCTACAGGATTAGCATCGGTTGAATCATCCAATGTATTTCCGTTGCTCCATGTAAAGTAATATGGAGGGAAGCCGCCAACAGCTGTAGGTATACTACCTAGCTGAACACAGTTTCCGAAACATATTTCCTTATCAGTTCCAGCATTTACCGATAGTGTACTATTAACAACATTTACTGTTACAGCATCTGTCGATGTACATCCGTTAACATCGGTTACAGTTAACGTATATGTAGTTGTAGCACCCACCCTAACAACAGGGTTGGCTACAGTAGTACTACTTAAACCAGTAGCAGGGCTCCAAGCATAAGTGTAACCAGCAGTACCACCTATTGCAGCAGGGTTATCTCCTATTATTACGCTATCGCCTGCACATCTAGTCAATGTTTTATCAGGACCAGCCTGTGCTATAGGTGTAGGGCGTACTGTTACCAATACGTTATCTATAGCCCTACAGCCATTTCCATCTGTTACAGTTACAGCATAAGTAGTAGTAGCATTAGCAACACCTGTAGGGTTAGCTGCATTTATATTGCTTACACCTACAGTTGGGCTCCATAAGTAAGTATAACCAGAACCCGAACCACCTGCTGCAGTTGGAGTGCCACCTAAGTTAAATGGACTACCAGCACATACCGTAGTATCGGTACCAGCATTTGCTGTAAGTGTAGGATATACACTTATAGTAGTAGAATCAACCGATTGGCAACCTAAGGCATCTGTTACGGTTACAAAGTACTTAGTTGTAACTGTAGGGAATGCTGCAGGGTTAGCCGGATTAGTCAAATTCAAACCTGTAAGCGGAGACCATGTATAGGTATATGGAGGTGTACCACCTACAGCAGTAGGGAAACCTCCAAGCTGAACGCTATCGCCAGTGCCTAAGCATAGTGCACCGCCCACGCCAGCTTCTGCAGTAAGCGAGCTAGGTGTTACGGTTACAGATACAAAGTCATTTTTGAAGCAGCCGAAGGTATCAGTCACTATCAATTCATAAGTAGTAGTTGCTGTAAGGTTACAAGCCGTAGGGTTAGCCACAGTTGTATCGCTTAAGCCAAGCGACGGCCTCCATGTATATGTAAATGGACCTGGAGCACCACTTGCCGATGGAGAACCACCCAAGGTTACACAGCTTGCGCTACAAGCAGATACACTCTTATCGGCACCCGCATCAGCTATTATAGCTGGGCGAACTACTACAGTAGCAGTTACAGTATTACCAACACAACCGTTAAAGCTGCTATTGATAGTATAAGTTACTGTTATAGGACCAGCAGTATTATTTACTGGCGAATCGTTAATAGTTAACGTATTGCCGCTGTTACCGTTGCTACCAGTCCAAGTTACGCTTGTGCCTACAATGTTAGGTGTAAGTGCAATAGTAACAGGTTGGCCACTACATGAAGTTTGTGTAGCTGGATCTGGAGTTACAACAGGGCGAGGTTTCACTACCGCAGTAGCTAACAAGGTATCGCCTGTACAACCATTTACAGTTGGTATTATAGTGTATGTAACAGTTACGTTAGTAGTTCCTGTATTCGTCAATGTCTGGGTTATCAAGTTACCAGTACCAGTGCCGCCTTGGCTGCTGCTCCAGTTAAATTGAGTACCTGTTACGTTCGACGTTAGGTTGATTACCACTTGCTCGCCGCTGCAGAACAAGTTGCCGTTCTGAAGTGCAGTAGCAATAGGGCGAGGCCTTACTGTTACAGGTATTGATATTGATGAGCTACCACAACCACTTGGCGACACACCGGTCACGGTGTACGTTACAGTTTGGCTGTTGCTGGTAGTGTTCGCTAATACAGTATGTATATCGCCAGTACCACTTGTACCATTGTTAGCAGTCCAAGTAAATGTAGTGCCAGGTACGCTCGAAGTAAACGTGATATTAACGCTATCGTTGCTACAAGTAGTTAACGATGTTACCGAAGGTGTAATTACAGGATTTGCATTAATACGTACTATAGCATAAGCTGTATCGCATAGGCTAGGTGTACCGTTATCGCATACACGATAAGTCAAGGTATCATCGCCTGTAAAGCCTGCAGTAGCAGTGTATACATAAACACCTAGGCCAGCATTTGTAGCTGCACCATGACTAAAGCCTTGCAGTACTGTTACCGATGTAAGTGCATTGCCGTTCGGATCGTAATCATTACGCAATACATTCAATATTGCATTCTCATTAGCACATACAAACTCATAGTCATCCACCGCTACTGGAGGGTCGTTCAAGATAGCTGTAGAATCTTTAGATATATAGATTACAACTATTGCTTGATCGCACAATGGCCTTGGTAAGTGCGCTGCTGTAGGGTCGCATATAGTGTAACCTATAGTATCCCATCCAAAGTAGCCGCTTACAGGCGTATAGTTTAATGTACCGTTACCATTCACAGTAGTTGTACCGTGTAGCGGGTTAGCAGTTACAGTTACAGCCAATGCGTCACCGTCTGGATCATAATCATTAGCTAGCTCATTTATAACCTTACCAGGCGAGTTAAACGGTACAGTTACGTAGTCGTTGTTTGCTACTGGTGCATGGTTAACCAATGTATCACCAGCAGGCAATACGGTTACTATTATAGCCGCATTGTCGCAAAGTATATTTACTGGGTATGGACTTAAGTCGCACACACCGTAAGGTATTGTAAAGGTACCAGTAAAGCCAGTGTTAGGCGTTACAGTTATTGCACCATTACCAGTTATACCATAAGTACCATTAGCAGGTGTAGGTGCCCCATAAGTGTATGACAGCGGATCGCCTTCTACATCACCTGTAGCCGCAGCTACGTTCACCCCTACTGGCTGATTCTCATAAGTAGTTACATATATAGTATCAGCGTATGGAGGATCGTTAACCGGATCAACCACTATAGTTATACGTGTAGTATCGCACAAGGTAGGTGTACCGTTATCGCATACTACTACACATAGGCTATCGGTACCATGTAGGTTCAATAGGCCTTTGTAGCCCAAGCATAGGATATTCAGTGTTTGATCAATAGTGATACTAGTTACATTGCCTATAGTAGCAGGGCATAGCAAGTTTGCATAGTGTAAATCAAGAGAGTCAGCATCTTTAACAGGAACACATACATATGTAGTACCACAATCTTCACAAGTGTGTATGGTTGTGTCTGGCACAAATGGAGGATCATTAACAGGAGTTACAGTAATATATACATTAGCTGTATCGCATAAGACTGAAGGAGCCTTATTACAAACAACATAGGTAAACAGATCAGACCCATTATATAAACTATCGGGAGTATAATTGAATACACCATTACCTATATAAACCAAAGTGCCATGGGTTGTAGAACTTATCACAGCTACACTCGTTGTATCCAATCCATATTTAACATCTAAATCATTGTTCAATACAGGAATATTAACTGGCGTTTCTTCTGGTGTTGTAGCATAATCATCAAATGCTACCGGACCGTTAGGCGGCACCGTAAAACAGAATGGCGAAGAAGGAGGATAACTTACGATAACGGTATCAGTAGGGTTTAATGCAAACACTAATACAGCATTTGGCCTAAGTGTTTGGTAGCCATCGTTGGCTTGTATCCATGTAGTACCATTGTACACCCAACCTGGCCAATCAATACCATTACCTGCACTATCAGTTACAGCCCCAGGCCATAACATATTTCCATTCAGGGGCAAGCTATCATAGAAGGCTATGAGGTTACCTAAAGTATCATACCATGAAATTGAAATCATATCTCCTGGCTGCATGCTATTTCCACTAACGTTCCATGAAATATGGGGCGCATCTTTATCGCAATAACCTATTGCGTTTGCAATCAATGTACGTGCAGTTACATTGATTATAACCAATGCAGTATCGCATTTAGCAGGTAAAGGCGTTCCCTTATCGCATACTACATAAGCTAATGTATCTAAGCCATTATAATTAGTATCAGAAACGTAAGTAACAGTACCATTGGCATTTACTATAGCTGTACCATGGTTAGGGTTATCTATAATTGCTACGCTAGTAGTATCAAGCGGGCCTTCCAAATCCGAATCGTTAGGCAATAAAGATATTGTAACTGGAAATGTAGAGAACGTTGTGCCAAAGTCGTTAACTGCAATTGGAGGATCATTAACTGGTGTTACTATAATAGTTATGGTTGAAGTATCGCATTTACCAGGTGCACCATTGTCGCACACTATTACACAGAACGAATCGGTACCATTGTAATTAACAGTAGGAGTATATGTTACGCATACTGTATGTGGGTTACCAGCATTGGTAACATTTACAGTAGATATTGTACCATGAACAGGCAAGCCGCAAACTGAAGCTACGTGTATTTGCGTAGTAGTTTCAGGATCAGTTATTGGCAAGCACACTGTTACCGGAGGGCAATCTTCGCACATGGTAACAGTGGTATCTGGCACATATGGAGGATCGTTAACTGGTATAACAGTTATGTAAGCAGTAGCAGTATCGCACAGGCTAGGCAGCGGCGTACCGTTATCGCATACACGGTATTGGAATGAATCAACACCATTGAAATTCAAGTTAGGAGTATAAGTAAACGACCCATCAGCACTCAATGTCAACGTTCCATTTGTTACGTTTACTATTGGTGTAGTTGTAACAGTCAATGATGTAACAGGATTACCATCAGCATTGTCATTATCGTTATTGCGCACACCTGTTACACTATTTGTAACTATAGCTGAATCTTCTAAAGTTGTATAATTATCGTTAACTGCCACAGGTGGATCATTAACCGGGGTTACCACTATAGTAATGGTGGAAGTATCGCATTTGAACGGAGAACCGTTATCACATACTACTACACAGAACGAATCAGTTCCATTGTAGTTTGTAGTAGGAGTATACACCACGCATACAGTATGTGGGCTGCTCAAGTTGTTTACTGTCAAACCAGTAACAGAACCATGCAATGCGGCACATGGCGTAAGTGCATAGTGCTGATCGCCTGCATCTGGATCTGCAATTGGCAAGCATACTGTTACAGGAGGACAATCTTCGCACATTGTAACAGTTGTATCCGGTACATAAGGCGGATCATTAACTGGTGTTACCGTAATGTATGCAGTTGCAGTATCGCACAGGCTAGGCAGTGGAGTACCGCTATCGCATACACGATATTGGAATGAATCCAAACCAGTAAAGTATGGTGTAGGCGCATAGGTAAACGAACCATCGGCGTTCAATGTCAATGTACCATGAGTAACGTTAACTATTGGCGTAGTTGTAATTGTTAATGAAGTAACAGGATTGCCATCGGCATTATCGTTATCATTATTACGTACACCTATAGTTGAGTTAGTTGTTAATGTAGCACCTTCCGCCGTTGTATAGTTATCATTCACAGCTACAGGAGGGTCATTAACAGGGGTAACAACTATGGTAATAGTAGAAGTATCGCATTTACTTGGCGTTCCATTATCGCATACTACCACACAGAACGAGTCGGTTCCATTGTAATTAGTAGTAGGGGTATAAACCATACAAACGGTGTGTGGAGCACTTAGATTATTAACCGTTACAGCAGTTACAGTACCGTGTGCGGCTGCACATGGTATAGATGCATAATGCTGATCTGTTGCATCAACATCTGTAATAGGCAAGCACACTGTTACCGGAGGGCAATCTTCGCACATGGTAACAGTGGTATCAGGTATTATAGGTGGATCATTAACTGGTGTTACAGTTATGTACACAGTAGCAGTATCGCACAAGCTAGGCACGCCATTATCGCATACTCGGTACACAAACGAATCGATACCGTAATAGTTAGAGTCTGGCACATAAGTAAATGCACCTGTAGAAGTTAATGTAACCGTACCATGGCTTGTACTAACTAAAGGTGTGGTTGTATAGGTAAGCGTACCGCCATCAGGGTCATTATCGTTAGTTGATACGTTATTGTTCAAGGTTACGTCTTCTGGCGTAGTATAGTTATCGTTTCTTGCTATTGGAGGCAAGTTAGTACACCTATAATCAAGTACTACTGTAGCGGTATCACACAAATTAGGTGTACCGTTATCGCATATTATGTATTGGAACGAATCTACACCGTTAAATGAAACAGGAGGTGTATAGGTGAAATTACCTAGTGGCTGTACGCTGGTAAGTGTGCCACTAAAAGGGCCAGCCCCAGTAACTGTACCTACATACTGCAAGTTCGGGCCATCAACATCAATATCATTTGCCATGAAATTTTTCCTTATGGCAGTATCCTGACATGATACATAGATATCATCATTAGCCACAGGCTTATCGTTCACCGGTGTTACAATTATGGTTATCCTAGATGTATCACAAAGGCTAGGCACACCATTATCGCATATCACAACACATATTGTATCGCTGCCATTGTAATCCTGGGTTGGGGTATAGTTAACACAAACCGTGTGAGGGTTGCCGGTATTAGTAACAGTGCTACCAGTAATAATACCATGCAATGGACCACAATATATATTGCTCAACAAATGGCTCTGTGTTGCGGTTTCTGGATCTGTAATAGGCAAACATATTGTTACCGGGCAATCTTCACAAGTTGTACGTATAGTATCAGGCACATAAGGAGGGTCGTTAACATCCAATATAGTTATGTAAGCTGTTGCAGTGTCGCACAGGCTAGGTAGCGGGGTGCCACTATCACACACACGGTACTGGAATGAATCTACCCCATTAAAGTTGACAGCAGGGGTGTATGTAAATGAACCGTCTGCATTCAAGATTAATGTACCATGAGAAACATTCACTATTGGAGTTGTAATAACAGTCAACGATGTTACAGGGTTGCCGTCGGCATTGTCGTTATCATTATTACGAACACCAGTCACCGAACTAGTTACAATCGTAGAATCTTCTTGAGTAGTATAGCTATCATTAACTGCTACCGGAGGATCATTAACTGGGGTAACTGTAATACGGATCTTGGTTGTATCGCACAACACCGGCGAACCATTATCGCATACTATTACGCAAATCGAGTCGTTTCCGTTAAAGTTTGCAGTAGGTGTATATGTTAAACAAACAGCATGAGGGTTGCTACCGTTATTAACGGTTGGTCCGCTCAAGACACCGCTGTTAGGACCGCACAACAAACCAGAAACATTATGGCTTTGTGTTGCAGTTTCAGGATCTGTTATCGGAATACAAACAGTTACAGGACACTCTTCACATGTAGTTACCAATGTATCAGGAACTACAGGAGGATCATTGACAGGTGTTACAGTTACATACACTGTTGCTGTGTCGCAAGCTTGAGGCACTTCATTATCGCACACACGGTACTTAAATGAATCTACCCCTGTAAAGTTTGCATTTGGAACATAAGTAAATGAACCATTACCATTCAACACACTTACTGTACCATTGCTAGGGTTACTAACTGGCGTACCTGTAACAGTTAATGGTTGCTGAGGATTAGCTGGATCGCTATCATTTACTAATACTCCTGGGGCTGACACATTCAGTGTAGTATCTTCAGGTGTAGTGTAACTATCATTCTGCGCTACAGGAGGACAAGATATAACTGTAGCATTTACTGTAGCAGTATTAGTGCTACTGCAACCGCTAACTGTTACAGTTAATGAATAAGTACCACTCATAGCAGGTGTAGCATTTGCCCTTGCAGGGTTTTGTGCACTTGAGGTATAGCCACCTGGGCCGCTCCAGCTATAAGTAGCACCTGCTACTGTAGTTGCAAATATTTTAAGTGTATCGCCATAGCACTTAGGGCTATTGCTAGTTGGTGTAGGTGCAATTGGCGTTTGGTTTATAGTAATATTAACTGGCGTAGAAGCTGGCGAAGTACAACCTGTTACAGTTTGTGTAACAGTATAAGCACCTGCCATTGTTACATCAATGTTAGTACGTACAGCAGGGTTACCTACAAAGCTATATCCGTTAGGGCCGCTCCAAGTAAAGATTGCACCTACATCTCCACTTGCAGTAAGTGTAAGTGTAGTACCACTACACAAGGTAGTACTTGGCGATGCGCTAGCTGTAGGAGCTGATGGAGTTACATTTACAACTACTGTAGTAGTAGCAGTATCCGAAGTACAACCACCAAGTGTTTGATATAAACTGTAAGTACCTGCCGCAGCAGTAGTTACGTTTAATATTGATGGGATTTGAGTAGAGTTGACAAAACCGTTAGGAC
>JAFDYM010000130.1 GCA_018267435.1 Bacteroidota bacterium
ATCAATATTAGGCTGCAGGATGTAATTGACAACTTCCCCCCTATAAAAGCCAAGGTGTTTTTAGGCGGACCAGTGGGTACCGACACTATACAGTTTATACACTCGTTGGGCGATGAAATAGAAGGCAGCCGTAAACTGAACGACCACCTATACTGGGGTGGCAATTTTAAACAGATAACCGATAAAATACGCAATGGCGAAGTAAAGGCCGATGATGTTACTTTTTACCTAGGTTACAGCGGTTGGGAACCTAAGCAGCTACAAGAGGAAATGGAGGACAATTCGTGGATTGTGGGTAAAGCCCAATACAAGCATATTTTCCGTAGCGACTACCTAAACCTGTGGCGCGATGTAATGACCGATATGGGCGGCGTGTACGCCACCATGGCCAACTACCCCGAAAGCCCAATACTGAACTAATGCAAAAACTTGTACTAGCACTATGCCTTATGGCCTGCTTGGCTGCATGTAACCGTAAGCCTGCCGATAATACTACCACTACAGAAACAGCAACCAATACAAAGCCCAAAGGCGAGTTTGCGTTTCTACTAAACTATAATGGACAAATGCCCGAGGATGTGGGACTGCTTACCAACCACATAGTACAGCGCCGCTTAGCCAATGTAATGAAGGACAGTATGCTTAGCTATGTGCGCACAGCCGCCTATGCCAAGCCTATATTAGTTATAGAAAACGACCAGTTGCTGATAGCCACCTTTTTTAGCGATAGCGACCGTACCGAGCCCGCAGCAGGGCTAATAATAGACGTGAAGAACGACGCCCTATGGGCAAACTACTGGAGCGGCGACAGCCTACTTGAATACACCGACCACCCCGAGCTACCCGAACCAGGCAGCGAGTAAGGGTTGAATACATTTCCTTTTGTCATCCTGAACGGAGCGATAGCGCAGTGAAGGATCTTTCTTCAAGGGAATTTATAATGCTATGCGCTAATACAAATGCATACTTTTTTGAACTTCCCATATCCATTAGCACTTCATCCCGACGTATGTGGGGAGGCGCGGTACTATGTCGCACTCTGCCTGCGTTTGCCTACCACGTGCGCGCATACTGTGGCTTATCTACTAAAAAAAGAAAGGCTGCCCTAAGGCAACCTTCCATACATTATTTGTAGTGCATTTAAATCCTACTCCTTTATAAAGCGCTTGGTACTTACACCGCTAGGTGTTTGTACACTTACCAGGTACATACCCTTGGCCCAGGCCTCTACATTAATAGTATGCATCAATGCTGTTACTTCTTGCTTATACACTTCGTTGCCCAGCATATCGGTAATACGTACCATAGCTTGGCCATTGGCATTATCATTCAAATTCAGCTTCACCATATTGCTGGCAGGGTTAGGGTATAGCTCAAAGCTATGCGCAGCATCCAATTTAGCTATACCTACGTTAGTTACGCTATCGGCGTTCCAAGCATAGGCTATATCTACTGTATCTACCTGTATGCGAGAGTAGTACACGTATTGGTTAGGTGCAGTATCGGTACGTAGTGTCCAGCTAGTTTCAAACACGCTGTTATGTACTATATTCTTAAAGTTGCCAAAGCTGCCATACATGGTGCTATCGCCTACCATTATTACCCATGTCTGGCCACGGTCCATGGTGCAGCCCATTACACCGTCAAGGCTATCGGCACAGTGCCTGCGCACCGCCACATAGCCACTTCCCTGGCGGCCTAGTAGCCACAGGCTATCTTCTTCTACCTCATCGTAGTCATCTTTCTGAAAGAACAGGGCCACTTCTTTGTTGTGGAAAGGCAACAAATCTGGCGTAAACTGCGGCCTGTACATAAGCAAGGCTACATTGCTGTGTTGCCTTACATAAGGCAAGTGTTCGCTTATGTTAGTTTCTGGCTTATCGTGCCATGGGGTTACTATTCTACCCGCAGCTGTCATTACAGCAGTAGTACCTACATTGGCTACACAAGCCATTTGCTGGTAGCCTACCTTACCCTTATGGTAGTCCTGTATACTGCTAAGGGTTATGCTATTGTTCTTGAATATGGCTACATCCTCGCCGCAGTATAGCGAGCTGGTACTTGCTACATTCAAGGTATTGGCAAATATGGCTATGGTTTGCGGTGTCATACTCTTTAGTGGCTCAAATGCACCAAAGTCCACATGCTCCCACATGTTCGAGTCATTCAATAAGGTTGCAGTTTCTTCCGCCACCACTGGGTGGAAGTACGCACCGCTACTCCACTGCGCTATCGTTCTATCAAGCGGAGTTAGGCCGCTGTTTATCACAAAACCTTCTTCCAGCGTATGGCCTATGTGGTACACATAATCCAAGTGGTTGGTGTACGATTCAATTACACTATCTACAGGCAAGGTACTGGTAGCCAAAATTGCCCCTGCGTGCGAAGCCGAGGTAGGCACCTCGCCTCTACCCGTAAGCATGTATATTAAGCTATTATGATTCTGTCCGTATGGTGTTTCGTACTTACCAAAATAGTTTCGCCCCGCAGCCGGAAAGAACACCCCTTTATCATTTGTCAATATTAAAAGATCCTTCAACAGCCTCTGCGATGCACGTATGGCCCATTGCTTTATTTCAGCATCTTGACTAAAGTCGGCTAAGTTTACTAAGCCTGCAAAGGCATATGGTGCATACACCGAAGAAAAAAACTCATAATAACCATAGTTAACTTTTACCTGCAAATAGTGCAACAGCCTGTTGCGCAAATTAGCATCGATAGGTTTGTTGTACTTCTCATGCAGTAGCCAATCGCTACTCATCCACTGTATCATGTGGTTCTCGCTCCAATAGCCGCGTAATGTGTCGCCATAGTTTATCCAATAAGGCAATGCCAATAGGCCAGGCAATATCAATGTATCATATTCGCCATTGCTTAGCTCAAGCACGCGCACTAGCTTTACTATATCAAAGTCTACGGTACTTTTAGTGGGCAAATTGTTTACCAAGTAATTAAGCTCAGCTATAGTTACAGGCACACCTTCATAAGCCTGTATGCTCATAGCATCATTATCTAGGTTAGCTAAACTAATGGCACGGTAAGCAGCCTGGCGGTTTACATAGGCAGTATCGTTAGCTTGGGCAATGGCAAACATGCAGCATAACAATAACAATGCTACATAGCGAATGGTGTATTGCATAATGTATCAGGGGATGTTTAGTACAATGAATATGATGCTATTTACCCATATCAACAAATATATTTCAACTGTAGTTCAATTATCTAAACCAATGGTAGTGGGCCTTTATATATCTACCCTAGCAACCATAAAAAATGGCCGCCTTACATGGCAGCCATTTCTGTTTTGGTTTTTGAGTAGTAGTATCTTAGTGTTTCTTGGCACGTACTATGCTGCCATAAGTAAACGACTTCTTTTTCTTCTTCTTAAACTTTACACCGCGGAAGTCGCTAGATGAGCTACTGCGTCTTTTCACCTCGCTACTTTGCTTGGTACCAGTCTTAGCTACATCTACGTCGTCCTCATATTCTTCCATATCATCAGCATCTGCACTTGCAGTAGTTTGCGAATCGTTGGCTACATCTATAGCAGGAAAGTAATAAGGCATGCTTACCATACTTGTACTGCTAGCCTTTAGCTTCACCTCTGGTACTGCCACATCGTTATTATTGCTTAATGCCAGCTTATTATCAGCAGCTACTACAGTTGCTACCTTCTTGGTTTGCTTATCGGCTGCAACTTCGCTAGTTAGTACTGCCATGGTAGGCCTATTGCTTTCGGCAACTACTGTACTGCTTTGTTGTATTGTGTTTGTCACCTCAGCACTTGGCTGCGCTGTTGTAGTTTCGCTTGCTACGCTTACGTTATTGCTATTAGCTATAGTGCTTGGATATGTAATATTATTTAGGCTGTTGCCGTTATATATAAGTGCGCCGGCTACTATACCACCTATAAGCAAAGCCCCCGCTACAAAACCACCAATGGCAGCTACAGGCAAAGCCCTACGGGCAGCTACAGGTGCCGCAGCAGGCGTATTAAGCTCAGCAGCTATGCGGTTCCAAGCACCAAATGGTGGGGCTACCGCATTTTCATTCATCATCTGCTCAATCGCCCTATCAAAATCCTTTATCATCTTATTTTTCATAGTTGGTATAGTTATGCTGCTATATTCTGCTTATCGTTCTTTATTAATTGTTATTCCTCGGTTGTTCCCTTCTTACCTGTTATTCGTATGTGTGGCAATTTGGTTACTATCTGTTATCATTTTCTGCAATAAATATCTTGCCCTTGCTAGCTGGCTTTTGCTGGTACCTTCGCTTATACCTAGCATATCGCCTATTTCCTTGTGGCTATAGCCTTCTACCACATATAGGTTAAAGACTGTACGGTAGCCATCGCTCAATTTTTGTATCGATCTCACTATATCTTCCCTTTTCAGGTTTTCCAAGGCATTGTTGTCAAAGTACTCGTATGCTTTCACCTCAGTATC
>JAFDYM010000131.1 GCA_018267435.1 Bacteroidota bacterium
AAAAACAGTACGTTTTTCATTCAATTACTTAAGCTTACTAAGTTAAGACGTTTAAACGGCATTGCAGGCTGCCACACATCATGCAGCGCCTTAAATTTTACCAAAATATTACACGTTAGCGGCTATCCAGTCTGCCGCTACTTGCATTACTTCGGGGCTATCCCATTTGGTTTCAATGCCTTCTATAGCCATTATGCTATCTAGCAATTTGCCCTGCTTTTCGCCGCGCTGCTTGGCCTCGTTATAGCTTAGGTCGCTAAAAGTTACCATGCTGTAATGGGTGTTAAATTTATCGGGGTAGTGCTGCGCTATTTTCTTCTCTATTTTGGTACGTAACTGAAAATCTTCCCTGCCGCTTAAGTCGCGCATCTCAACAAAGTTGTGCAGTGCCAAGTCGGCAATGGCATCACCGTTCGGCTTGCGTTGTTGTTGGAACATATCCAATGCCTCATCCCAGCTTTCGTTGGTAGCATCCAATATCTCGTTTAGTTCTTTTACATCTTCAAAGCCTGCATTCATGCCTTGACCATAGAAAGGCACAATGGCATGTGCAGCATCGCCTATCAAGCAAGTGCTCTTGTACTTCCACGGGTAGCACTTTACAGTTACTAAACTCGATGTTGGGTTATCGAAAAAGTCGTTTACCAAGTCGGGCATCAATCGCACAGCATCGGCAAAGTGTGTGTTGAAGTATGCCTTTACTTCGTCCGCTGTATTTAAGTGCTCGAACGAGTTTTCGCCTTTAAATGCAGCAAACAGGGTAACGGTAAAACTACCGTCCAAATTCGGCAAGGCTATCATCATAAAACTGCCGCGCGGCCATATATGTAGGGCGTGTTTTTCTATGGCGTGTTTGCCATCGGCAGTAGCAGGTATTTGCAGTTCCTTATAGCCGTATTGCTCGTGCTGCTGACTAAGATTAAAGTTAGGCGTGCGTTGCATTTCGTAGCGCACCTCGCTATAGGCACCATCGGCACCAAAAACAATATCTGCCTTTACTGTTCGCTGTTGCATATCTACTCCTTCAAATACCACTTCGTTGGTATTGAAGTTTATACTATCGCACCGCTGGTCGAAGTGGAAATCTACATCTTTAAACTTATCGGCTTCTTCTACCATTATGCGGTTCAATTCGCCACGGCTTACCGAGTATATGGCTTGCCCTTCTTTACCATAGGGTACATGGTGCGTAGTGCCATCCAGGTCGTGTATCATGCGGCCCGTCATAGGTATGGCTATTGTGCTAACTATCTCTTCTAGTCCTATGCCTTTTAGTGCTTTCCAACCCCGGTGGCTAAGTGCCAGGTTAATAGACCTACCGCCTACATACCCTGCCAAACGCATATCGGGTCTGCGCTCATATACCGAAACCTTATGACCGCGCTTAGATAAATAACAGGCCAACATACTGCCCACCAATCCTGCACCTACTATGGTAATGTTCTTTTGCATAGGGCGAAGTTGGAAAAAATCCGCATTCTTTTTTATTGATAAAAAGCAATGGAAAAGGAGTGGCTTGCGCTACTAGAAATTGCTGCTATTTACTCACCCCTCCGCCCCTCTCTATAAACAGAGAGGGGAACCTGTAAGCGCTGTATTTCTGTAGTACCATTAAAGGCTCGTTTCCCTTCTCTGTTTATAGAGAAGGGATGTCGACGCATGTCGACAGGGATGAGTATATACAAGCTATAAAGAGTGATGGTAAAACTATTCCCTCACTTCTTCTTACCCTTGGCGTCACCTGCCACTGCTACAGGTTTGCTGCCGAACATTCCACGTACTTCGGTGCCTATGCCCGTTATGCTACGGTAGTTGAGTGGAAACTCAAGCAATACATGCAGCATGCTTAGGAAGTAAAGCGCTACCAAGCCTGCGAAGTAGTTGTAGGCATATAGCGCTACGCTAAGTATCCATAGTACTATTACTGTAGCTAGTTGCGCCTTAGGTACTTGGTGCCATTTTATAACCTGTGTTTTGCTAAACCAGTTTAGGTAGTGGTAGGTATAGGCAAAGGCTATAAAGCGCATAATGCCCAGCCCGGCGTTTGACTGGTATACCGTTTCGTAGGTAAAATCGCCCATGTTGAACAACTGCAACATAGAGGCATTGAGCTGTATAAAGCCGCTATCTTCCAGTGCCCTGCGTGCGGTTTCGCTTACTTGGTAAAAGCTAATAGTAGGGTGGAAGAAGAAGAAGCTAATAGCACATGCTATAAACACCGCTAGCGATATATAGCCTGTGGTACTTTTATTCTTTAATGCACCATGCAGTATAAACAAACCCGTAAACACAAACACATGTATAAGCGTAGGTAGAAATACCGCAAAGATTAGAAAGAAGGGCGCAGTGGTAGTTAAAAAACTACCTATAATGGTGGCCACTACTATAAACAGAATCTTCTTCCAAGCCTCGGTGAAAGCAATAAAAGCCAAAGCACTGGCGAATGATATATAAATAAAGAACATGGTAGCGTTTGGGTACTCGTTTACTAATGGACCCATAAAGTCGCATAGCAAACCCATAGGCACGCGCAAAAAAGCAGGCGCATTGGCAGCAGCTTGGTTACTGGCAAAGCCGCAACTGGTAAACATAAGCAGCAGCACGCTTAAGCCTATCAGCCACCAGTAGTCCCTTTTGCCATTGGCAAAGTAGTCGCGCTTATGCAGCCAGCTTATTTCGGTTAGGTAGTGCAAAGGGCCTAGTACGGCATACGAAAACAGGAACACCTCGAATGGGAGGATGTACGCAGCTATGCACGACAAGAGCATCAATGCAATATTGGCAAGGTCTATGGTTTTAGTATTCACACGCTTGAATTACTAAATATGAAAATAGAAACATTAAACAGATTACATACCCGGTAGGCCACCTGGCATCATGCCTTTAGTGGCACCCATCATTTCGGCCTGCATTACGTTGTCGGCTTTTTCAAGCGCGGCGTTTATGGCGCTTTGCAGTTTGCCTTCTAGGTTTACCACGTCGTCGTTCTTAAGTATGGTTATGTCCTTTATTTTGCGGTTGCCGGTTACGGTTATGCGCACATATTCATTCTCCTCTACTACAGTAATGGTATCTAGGCGTTTTTTCACCTCGTCCATTTTCTGCTTTATCTCCATCATCTGCTTCATGTTGTCTAAAAATCCCATGGTTATGCTGTTTTGTTTTTTGTAAAATCTGTTTTGGTTATTACTGCCAAAAGTAGTGGATAGCTAATAATAGTAGGTATAACAAATAGATAAGAAAAGGGCATGCTTATTAAATTGTAAAACAGCAAAAGCGCCATTTTAAAACCTGCCATTAGCCAAATCTCTTTGTTTGCCCCCAGCCTTTCTTTATAAAAATAGTATATGCCTAGCCATGCTGCCGAAAATGCCGCTACAAGCGCAAGCATAGTAGGCTTCATTAGCTTAAGCATGGGTACATTGTAGCCAATAGCATATGCTATGCCTAAGCTGCCATTGGGTGTTGCACCTTCTATTCGGCCGTACCAAAACGAGGCCTCGAAGCTTTGGTATTTTTGGGTTATTTCTAAAAAGTACTGTGGCCTTTTTAGAAAGAAAGGAAATATGAATATGAAGGCGATAATACCCAGGTATATACCTACAAAACGTAATGCTTCTTTGTAATCTTTATCTATAAGCAGAAACAAAAAGTAAACGGGCACAAATATAACTACCGAATAGCGGCTAAGTGTGCATAAGGCTAATGCTGTGGCTGCCAGCCATCCTTTGCGTAGCATAAGGGCAATAAATAGCAGGAAATAGAAGAACGCTGGCGCTGCCTCCTGTGTTAATGCAAAGTAGTAGCTTTTGTCTTCCCAGGTAAAGTAACGGGTGTTTAAGAAAAATAGTAAGGTAAATACAGGCAAAGCCATAGCCGCCTTTTTAACCGGTAGCCTAACAATATAGAAAAACGTAATGCCGTATATAAGGAGATTGGCTACTAAAGTGGTCCAGCGGATATCGGCCTGCAATACATATGCAGGAACAAATGGCAACCACATGGCAGGCAAATAGGGAATATAAGAATTGGGCCAAAAGCCTGGTTCGTTAATAGGGTGCTGATACACGTCTTTAAACTCAACAAAGCGCTTGCATGCACACTGTATAAGCGGTAGCATATCTCCTTGTTTATATGAAATAGGGAATATGGGGTATGTATGGGTTCCGAACTGGGCATACAATACGCCTAAGTATATAAGCACTGCTATGGCTAGCGCCACTTGTGGCAATAAGTATCTACGTTCTTTAATAGTAGGCCTAGCGTGGTTGTAAAAGCTATAAACCATGGCAAGCACTGCTATACCAATACCGCTTAGCAAGTATACTACAGCATTGGTTTCGGCAAATGCCGGTAGAATTTTGAAATATGTAAACGATAGGGTTTCTATAACACATAAAACCGCCAATATGGCTATTAAAGTTAGGTTGGCGGTTTTATTATTTGTCATGCCTACAGCTTAGCTCTTCATGTTTTCAAACTGCAGAGGGAAGCCATAGTCGCCTTTGCGCAGTGTGGCCATTACCAATTGTAGGTCGTCTATCTTTTTACCGCTTACACGTATTATCTGGTCCATTTTCTGTGGCTGAACCTTGGCTCCGCTGTCTTTTATAGCTTTAATTATCTTCTTAATAGCATCATCATCCAAGCCGTTACGCAGCTTTATGTCTTTCTTCATCATAGGGCCCGAAGCGTAGGCTTCTTTGCTTACATCGTAGCTGCGTGGGTCTATACCCTGCTTGCTGCCGCGGGTTATTATTATGTCTACTACCGTGTCTATACGCATCTCTGTTTCGGTGGTTATTTGCACCGTTAGGTCTTTTTTGTTAAAGTCGATAGTAGTGTTAGAGCCGTTAAAGTCGTAGCGGTTTATAATCTCTTTGCGAGCCACGTTCATGGCGTTTTCTACTACTTGGGCGTCAACCTTGCTTGCTATATCGAAACTTGCCATAATGTTATTTTATATACTGTTTATTAAATGGCAAATATACCAATGAAAAGGAATACTGTTTTATCAACAAAAAACAGTATTTACCGTATATGCATACAAGGCTGAACCTTAATGGCTACAAGGCTTTGGGGCTATTGGGTGCTAGGTTTAGTGCCGTAAGGCGTACTTATCAACAAATGCCAATTTGTAGGTATTTGAACCCAATTGGCGCAGCCATATATTCGCAGCATAAATACGGAATTACTAAACTTAAATATAGACGGCCATGAACAAAGGAGAACTTATCGACAAGATTGCGAAAGATGCTAAATTGACCAAAGGACAAGCAAACGATGCGCTTGATTCATTTATAGCAGGTGTAGCCAGCACTTTGGCTAAGGGCGGTAAGGTAACATTGGTAGGTTTTGGTACTTTCTCGGTTACTAAGCGCGAGGCACGCAAGGGCCGTAACCCACAAACAGGCAAAGAGATAAACATAAAGGCTAAAAAGGTAGCTAAGTTTAAGGCTGGTACCGAACTAAGCAAGAAGGTAAATAAATAAGAAGAGTTTCCCGGTTAATACAAAAGACCATGCGGCTGTAGTGAGCTCATGGTCTTTTTTCGTTTTTAAGGTACAAAACCCAAAATTTTCAATACATTTATTACATTCGCGCAGTTAAAAAATAAATCATACCATGGGAAGAGGTGATAAAAGAACCAAAAGAGGTAAAATATTCGCAGGTTCATACGGCGTAAGCCGCCCGCACAAGCCTAATAAAGGCGCTGCTGCAGTAGCTATTGAGGCTGCCGCTAAAGAAAAACCAGCTAAAGCTGAAAAAACTGCTAAAAAGGCACCTGCTAAAAAAGCTGCTGCCCCTAAGAAAAAAGCAGCTGAAGAATAGTATTACGCTAGTAATAGCGTAATCAACCGAATAGAGTTATAGTGAGGTTCATGCCACATTATGACTCTATTTGCATTATACGGTTATAGGTTTTTATAAATATAGCACCCAGGTTTTTGTGCGGTGGTATATAATCCATAAAACGTTCGTAAGCCTTAGGGTTGCCTTTTACTTGCCCTCCTAGCCTTTCCCATATATTTTGCCATTCTATATCCTTGCCCTCGCGTATATCATCGGCTATAAGTTTAAGCATGGGGTTATTTACATGCATGGTGCCTATTTGCTTGGCGCTAATAATGCTGGCATCGTTCGAGCGCTCGATAATAGTAGATATACTGTGGTAGCCACCACAACTACCTAGTACAAACACCTGTGTGTTGTCCTTTATCTTCTCAATGGTTTTGCTGGCGTAGTAGCTGTGGCCGCGGTGTACCATTACGTTAGGTTCGTACTCGTTTTCGGCAAAAATTTTCTCTAGCTTTTCCTGCCCGTCGTACTCGTGCTTAGGCTTGTTGGCATATATATCTACAGCGCTACCCTTTTTCGATTGTATCAGCACATAGCTTACCGAATCGATAATGTTCCAGTTAGGGTCTTTGAATGTTTTTAGGAACGAGGCAAATGATGCGTCCCCGTCTTCATCATCGTAAAAATATATCAGCCACCTATCTATATGCTCGCGGTCGAACAACTTATCGTTGGCTATTTTATCGAAACTTGGTAATTGGT
>JAFDYM010000132.1 GCA_018267435.1 Bacteroidota bacterium
CAAACTAAGTGTTCTGAATGCTGTAAAAAACAAGCTGATTGCGAGGGTAATCGCAGTCGTTAAAAGAGAAAGGCCATACGAGAAAAACTATAATACAAATGCTTTGGTTTTGTCATAGAAATCAAGGGCGTTTATTTTTATCTGCAGGGTCCAAGCTTCGCATGAGACCCTGCAGCGACATTAATATGAGCAATGTATTGGGTAGCGAGTAGTAGCTCTACTTCGTAGTTATTATCTCCAGCACCTTTTCAATAGTTTGATTCACTATCTTTTTGGGGTCGGCACTAAAGGTGTTGTTGATGCGGTTGGCTAATATGGCATTAACCGAAAGGCAGTTGTGCCCCAGCAGTTTACCTAGGCCATATATGCCCGCTGTTTCCATTTCCAAATTGGTAATGCGGAAGTGCTTGTGCTGAAATGTATTTACAGCCTCGATAAAGTTAGGGAAGGTACGCGCGCCACGCAGCATGCGCCCCTGCGGCGCATAAAAGCCACAAGCCGTTATGGCAGTGCCTTTAGGGTAATATGCCTCGAACTTATTAATTAGCTTTTCGCTGCCTGTGGCTATATAAGGCGCTACTTCTTTAAAGTATGGTTTTATATGGTTGGCGAATGCCTCCAAATACACCGTTTCCTGTATGCTATTTTCAAACTCGTAGAAGTGCATTAGGCCATCCATACCTATAGCTGTTTCGGTTATAAGTGTGTTGTCTATCTGCAAGTCGGCACTTACCGAACCAGATGTACCTACGCGGATAATATCTAAAGATGTCTTAGCTTCTTTAATAGTTCGCGTAGCAAAATCTATGTTCACCAAAGCATCAAGCTCATTAAATACAATGTCGATATTATCGGTACCTATACCAGTAGAAATAACTGTAATGCGCTTATTGTTCAAATAGCCTGTATGGGTTACAAACTCGCGGTGGCGCGCCTTCAGCTGTATACTATCAAAATGCTTGCTAACTGATTCTACGCGATCGGGGTCGCCTACGGTTATAACGGTATCGGCTACATCTTCGGGCCTTAAATTCAAATGGTAAATACTACCATCGGGGTTTATTATCAATTCCGAATCGGGAATACGTTCACTGTTCTGCATACACTTTGTTTTAAAGGAAATAGAAAATTAAGGGAATTGAGAAAACTAGGTAAATGAGTTTTAGCATCTCCCCTACTCAATACCTATTTCAACCATTTAAAGCCCTTGGTTACTCCACCATAGTTAATCAATACTACATACATGCCACTCGGCAAATTGGTATTGCTGTAGTGGTAATTGCTATTGCTAACTTCAGTACTTGCTACTACTTGCTGGCCCGTTATACTTAGCACTTCAAAACTAGCGGCCTTATCGCCACTATTTACAATTGCAAATGCATTGGGCTGCTGTATAAACGCAATAGGCAATTGGGCATCGGCATCATCAATACCCGTATAACCGCAGGGGTTATTAGGCGTATATGCAGCCAAGCCGTGCAGCATTAGGTGCTTGTATATAGGGCAATAGTATCTACCACCAGTCAATACCGTATCGGCTTCTATCAGCAACTTTGCAGCATTGGGCATAGTTAAGCCATTCGCGTAATTGTAATGTGCTTCATATATCAAGCTATCCGTAGCTAGGCCACCTATTTCCTCATATAGCCCCCATAGCACAGCACTCCATATTCCGCTGCGCGCATATATGCTGCCTGTATTATCGGCAGGGTACATTTTGTTACTGTTTACTACCCTGCCGTTCCAAAACTCATTATGTCCATCCCAGTTAAACACATAGTGCGGGTTAAAAGTGCCACCCAACCTAGCAGAATATGACACTGCCAAATAATCGCCGAAAGCTTCATCAAGAGCATTACGTTCTTGCCCTCCATTATTTGAACTGGGTGCAGCATTGTTTGATAGAAAATGTCCGTATTCGTGAATGATTACATCTGCATCTTCGGCATCATCTACACCCCCCATACCAAAATACAAGCGTTGCTCGCCTGGAGAGAAATATGATTGGTCTTCATTCTCATCTAAACCATGAGGATCGGCATATACCAAGTGGTTAGCCATATCGAAACCTAAACTATCTACATGGTTTCTGTATCTGCTTATGTGGTAAAAAACATTTACATCTTCAAAGCCAGATTGCGAGCGGTTGTAGTTGAAAACACCATTTGCCGAAGTAACTACAGGTATATTAGGAAAACCAAAATCTTGCACTATCAAGTAGTTGCTCTGCAGTCGGAACTGGCCGCCGCTGTAATCAGCCTTAAAGGTTACATCGCGCAGTTGATTAGTAAGCCATGTAGCGTTGCTATCGCCATTATCTACGTATATACCGCCGTAGTTTTGTTGCGCTGTAGTAAGTGGGTCTGGGTAGAAAACCTTGCCCGTAGCGTTGCTATCTACATAGCTGTTTACATCGCGGCTATACAGCACTTCGCCATTGTATAATAGCTGCTCATACTTGCCATTCTGCACCACTTCAGCCAGTACAGCCTCGCCACCTTCAGGTCTTACTGCTATTACGCTATTGGCTTTGGCCGCACTTACATCCAGGTTCCAGTGGCGCGTATCAAAACTATTATCAAGCACTGAACGCAACATGTTACCCCTGTCTACATTGGCCTTTACCTCGGCTTGGTATACTTCTACACCCGCATAGGTTTGAATGTATGAGTAATGGTAACCGCCCGGGCTTTGGGTAGTATGCTTAAGCACCAAGCCTACTTTGTCGCTCTTCAAATTATGGATGGTATTCACCAGATACTTTTGAGCATCGGCGGCACTGCTTCCGCCCAG
>JAFDYM010000133.1 GCA_018267435.1 Bacteroidota bacterium
ATCCGCAGAAGTTTGCCCTATGGTTGGGCATGGCTTCCATGACTATGTTCTTTGCAGCCCTTACAAGCGCCCTACTGGTAAAAAAAGGCGACTACCAAGTGTGGGAAAATTTTGAGTTGCCAAAGGTGTTTATAGCTAGCACCGTAGCAGTAGTAGCCACCAGCGCGTTGATACACGGCTCGCTGCTATGCTACCGCAAGGCTAAGTTTGCAGCTTTTCGTTCTTTGTTGTTCTTGTCGTTTATTACAGGCCTGCTTTTTTTAGGCTTGCAATACATAGGTTGGCACCAAATGACTGCCATGGGTATGACCCTTACGGGTAACATATCAGCATCGTTCATATACCTGATAACTGCGGCGCACGGCGCGCACATAGTGGCAGGCTTGGTAGTAACCTTGTTATTTTTAGTGTTTGCATGGCGCTCGCGTAAGGACCCTTTGTATGAGCTGCGCAGCATTATAAACCCTAAGCGACAATTGAACCTTGAGATGCTGGTAAGCTATTGGCATTTTGTAGATATAGTTTGGGTATACTTGTATATCTTCTTCCTTATGAACTATCAATAGAAGAGATCGTTGCATTTGAAGATAATAGCTAGTTCAATATTAATATTAAATAGAGATGGCAGACGCTACTTTACATCACGCAGAAGAGTCGAATCAGGAATTATGGGCCGGTGGGCACTCGCCTTTTAGGGTGGGCTACGGCAAAATAATGATGTGGTACTTCCTTATATCGGATACCTTCACATTCGCTTCTTTCCTTATTGCTTACGCAGCATTGCGCTTTACACAAACCGATTTGTGGCCTAAGGCTTCGGAAGTATTTTCTTCTATACCATTAGATATTTTCCACGGTGTTAACGCCCCGTTGGTATTCGTTTCTTTCATGACCTTCCTGCTTATAGTTAGTTCATGGACGATGGTACGTGCCGTACAAGCGGGCTACCGTATGGATAAGAACGGTGTAGTAAAGTATTTGATACCTACCATACTTTGTGGTGTATTGTTCCTAGGTTGCCAATACCTTGAGTGGACCCACTTGATACATGATGGTATGACCCCTACTACTGCATCGGCTACTACCAAGGTTACTAACTTCGGTCAGTTGTTCTTTGTTATCACTGGTTTCCACGGTTTACACGTATTGGGCGGTGTGGTATTGAACATTTGGTTGGCTGTAGCTGCTTGGAACGGCAGGTTCGAAAAGGTAGGCCACTATGAAATGGTTGAGAAACTAGGCTTGTACTGGCACTTTGTTGACTTGGTATGGGTTTATGTATTCCTTTGCTTCTACCTACTATAATTAGTAGTTTTATATTAGAAACTGATTCAAATTTTAAGAACACAATAAAATTTTATAAAGATGGATTTTGAAGAACCGGTACAAGGCCATTTACACTGGACAGAAGAAGAGCACACTCATGGTAAAAAAGAAGCTATGAGGACCATCCTTATCCTTTCGGCAGTTACAGTAATAGAAGTGGGTATAGCTATGATATACGACCATTTTGTAACCAGCGGCAGCGGTAAGTGGGCTATCAACCTTTTCATGGCTATAGCTTCGGTAGTAAAGGTATACTACATTATGGGTACGTTCATGCACTTAAAGCACGAAAAGAAGTGGTTTATACTTAGTGCTTTGCTTCCATTCTCTTTCTTGGTATGGGCTATTATAGCTTTTACTTGGGAAGGTAGCAGCTGGCATGCAATGCGTGCAGGTTTCTTAGGTATATTCTAAGCTAATAGGCTTAACAAAATATAAGGTGCATCCATTGCGGTGCACCTTTTTTATTTTCGCCATCCTTAATCATATTTGCCATACACATACCCTGAATATATGAAGTACACCTTAGCCATCATACTTGCCCTAACAGGCATAGCCAGTCAGGCGCAAACCAAAGCCAAGCCCGCAGCACCTAAGCGTGCCCCAATTGATACTACCAAGTTTGTGTTGGTAGAAGGAGGAACTTATAAAATGGGTACCGATAACCCAGTAGAGAAGCCTGAAAGCCCTGCACATACCGTAAGCATTAGCACCTTTTACCTAGGTAAAACTGAAGTAACTTTCGAGGAATACGACAAGTTTACTGCGGCTACTAAGCGCGATACTGTGCCATCGGGTGCATGGGGTAGGGGCAAGCAGCCAGTGTTTATGGTAAGCTGGTACGATGCTATAGCTTATTGCAACTGGCTAAGCGAAACGGAGAAGCTGAGCAAATACTACAAAGTAGATAGCAACAAGAACGTTACCATATTGGATACCGCCAAGGGCTACCGCTTGCCTACCGAGGCCGAGTGGGAGTATGCCGCACGTGGCGGTAGAAAGGCCAAAGACCTACCATTTGCAGGTGGTGATATAATAAACAATGTAGGTTGGTATATAGACAATGCAGGCGGACAAACGCACCCTGTAGCGCAGAAACCCGCTAATGAGCTAGGCCTGTATGATATGACGGGCAATGTGTTTGAGTGGGTGTGGGACTGGTATGCCGACAACACGTACGCCGAGGTTGCAGGCAGTGATCCTCGTGGGCCTAAAACTGGCAGCTACCGCGTAATGCGCGGTGGTGCATGGTTTAGTTACGGTAAGTGGGCGCAGGTAACTACCCGCCAAAACCACGACCCGAATTTTAGGCAGAACAGCGTAGGTTTTAGGGTAGCGCGCAACTACTAAACAGCGTAAAAACCTAGTCAAAAAAGTAAAGCTGTTTTATTTTTTCTGCTATCTTAGCGGTACATCGTTGCTGTAGGGTGTCCCGTCAAGCACTATACGGTGGCGGTTAATTAATTAACCATTTTATTTTTTAGTATGAACATTTATGTAGCAAACGTAAACTTCCGCGCTACTGAGGAAGAATTGAAGAATTTGTTCTCGCAATACGGAGAAGTATCTTCAGTTAAAATTTTGAAGGATAGGGAGACTAACCGCAGCCGCGGTTTTGGCTTTGTTGAAATGCCTGACGACGACCAGGCTCGCACCGCTATTAATAGTTTAAATGGCAGCGAGTTTTCTCAAAGAAACCTAGTAGTAAAAGAAGCATTACCACCGAAACAATAACCCCAGACTGTTTCCGTGAAAAGACAACAAAAAAGCGCCGCAGTGATTGCAGGCGCTTTTTTGTTGTATATAGTTTACTGTTGCTGCTAGAAACAAACTTGACCATTGCTACCCCTAAAGCGCAATGGCGCAGTAATAGGGTGGCAGCTAAGTGTATCTAGCGCAGCATTGGTTAGCATTATTGAATCGAGTGTTTTGCTGTAGCGGCTGCTGAATATGCCCACACCATCGGTTATATTGGTATATGGTGGCAGTGCTTCGTTCGATGTAAGGCCGCCGCTTTGTGCTTTTTGCGAGTTTATAAACTGTGCCAAGGTAGTACCACCTGCTGTAAAGTATAGTTTAATGCCTTCGGTGGCTTTAAATATACGGTAGCGGTCGTTGCGCACCTCTAGGTTATTGGCAAGTGTATTTAGCAGCAATAATGGATTGAAACTAGCTATAAGGAATGTATTGTCTACTATGCCCGATTCGCTTTTAAGTATATAAACCTCTACAAAGCTATCTACCTGCAATGTGTTGGTGGCATTGTCGTACTCGCGATATGGGAAACGCATTTTTATATCGTAGATACCAGCATTGTCTGCTGCCCTCCACCTTATGGTGTAAGGTGCATTGCTTGAAAGACCAATTACGTTAGCACCTATCAAATCCTGGTTAGGCGATACTACTTGAAAATCTTTTACCAATGCTATACCTGTTTGCTCGGCCGAGCTGAAGGTGTCTTTGCTAGTGGTGTTTATTATTTGCAGCTTATAACTTTTGCTAGGATCTAGCGTGCCGGTATAGGCATACAATATGTGTGGTGTGGTGGCAAAGGTGCCGCTATCTTTTACCACAGTGTTTACCTGCTTGCTAAACACTATCGGGTTGCCTGCATTGGCGCCCGTGTATGGTATAAGCCTTACTACTAGGCTATCGCTGTAATAAATTGAATCGGGAATACCTGCTGCTGCATAAGCATCGCCATCTATCAAATAGCCCTTTTGCACACGTATGTAGTGGGTGGCATCTTGCGTATTTAGCAAGCCGTACACTACTGGCACTTCTTTATAGTCGCTAGTTAGGTCAATATCTTGCTTACAGCCGCTTATAACTAATACAGTTATAAGCAAGGTAGCCAATGAGCCAAACAATATCTTCTTCATAACTGGGCAAATGTAGAAGAGAAAAATGGAATTAGCCGTTAAATATTTTGTTTATCCGCACCTTATAATCAGTTTTGCAATAAATAACCCTTCCCCGCAATGTCAGTACATAAAGAAGTAAAGCGTGTAACCACCAATACGCTGCAAGAGTTCAAAGATTCTGGTATCAAAATATCTATGCTTACCGCCTACGATTTTTCGATGGCGCGCATCATAGATAGCGCAGGTATAGATGTGATATTGGTGGGAGATTCAGCCAGTAACGTAATGGCAGGCCACGAAACTACCTTGCCTATTACGCTAGACCAGATGATATACCATGCCTCATCGGTAGTGCGTGGTGTAGAGCGCGCTTTGGTAGTGGTTGACTTGCCTTTCGGTTCGTACCAAGGCAACTCGCGCCTGGCATTGGAAAGCGCCATACGCATAATGAAGGAAGCTGGCGCACATGCTGTAAAGCTAGAGGGTGGTGCGGAGATAAAGGAGAGTATAGTACGCATACTTACAGCGGGTATACCTGTAATGGGCCACCTAGGCCTTACCCCGCAGTCGATATATAAATTCGGTACTTACACCGTACGCGCTAAAGAAGAAGCTGAGGCGCAAAAGCTATTGGAAGATGCAGCCTTGCTGCAAGAAATAGGCTGCTTTAGCATAGTGTTGGAAAAGATACCTGCGACCCTTGCCACCAAGGTTGCCCAAAGCGTACACATACCAGTAATAGGAATAGGTGCGGGTAATGGCGTAGATGGACAGGTACTGGTAAGCCACGATATGCTGGGTATAACCAAGGAGTTTAAACCGCGCTTTCTGCGCCGCTACCTGAATATGTACGACGAGGTGCAGAATGCCGTTAAACAGTATGTTGACGACGTAAAGAGCCAGAACTTCCCTAGCGATAAGGAACAGTATTAGTAGCTAGTGGCGATTGGTGAAGACAGGCTAGTAGTGAGTAGCTAGTGGCGAGTAGTGAAGATAGGCTAGTAGTAAAATGGCTAGTAGCTAGTGGTTGAAAGCAGGGTAGTGGTATGTGGCTAGTAGTAGATTAAGATAGGCTACAGGGCGATGCTTTTAAGTTAAGCCAATTAGTAAGAGGCGTTTAATAACTAAGACATCTTGAGATTTAGCATAAAGGGCCCGTGATTTAAATCACGGGCTACGGATAGGTAGCTATTGTGAGCGGATGTTTGGTTGGTGAAAATGGAGGCATAGATTCATAAAGTTCAGTAGCCCATGAATTAATTCATGGGCATAGAGTTAAGCGCATATCGTTTAATTGTATTAATGTTTAAACTGCATACAGGCTGTAGGTGCGTGGCGCGCGTACGTTAGTGCTAGGCGCAACAGTATGGCCCATGATATTTGTATTTTATCTCTGCGAAACTCTGTGTAAGGTTCTGTTACCTCCGTGTAGTATTGTTTTTGCTCCGCCCACGGTGCAAAATTCCGTTTTCTATTTTTAAGCATTAAAGTTACATTTGGGCGATTGGCGCAGGCCAAGCATAAACCCTTAAACATCACACAACCGATGAGGTATTTTTCTACCCTTGCCATACTTGCTATTAGCGCAGTGGCCATAAACGCAAACGCGCAAAGCGGCCTTGAAAAGAAAGGCGACAAGCTGGTAAAGAAATTCAAATACGAAAAGGCTATTGGTAAGTATACCAAGGCTGCCGATAAAGATTCTACCAACTTTAGTGCTGTACAGAAGCTAGCTAAAACCTATGTAGCTAAAGGCGACTATGCCAGCGCCGAAGTTGCTTATCAACGTGTGTTGGCCGATGCCCGTGCTACTAGCGCCGATAAGTTGGCTTACGCGCAAGTACTACGCAGCAATGGTAAGTACGAGGAAGCTGCAAAGGCCTATGCCGTATATGCACAAGCTGAACCTAATAGCGCAGTAGCGCAGGAGTTTAGCAGCTTTGATAAGGAGATACGCCTGCTGAACCGCGATAACAAGATGTATGAGTTGACAAACTTGCCTGAGAACTCGGGCGCATCGGATGTTGGTGCAGCATACAGCAAAGATGGCTTAGTACTATCAAGCAACCGCAAGGCAAGCTTAGCAAAGCAATTAGCTGGCAGCAATGCTGCCGAAGCGCGTTTTGATTTATATACTGCTACTACAGGCACCGATAGCCTTAGCCCTGCACCGGGCAAACTACACGGTAAAGTTAACAGCAAATTCAACGATGGTGCTGCCACTTTTACGCGTGATGGCAAGGAGATGATATTTACACAAACCAATAAGAAAAAGGGTACGAACAAAACACGTACACTTGGCTTGTACCATGCTGATTGGGATAGCATACGCGGCTGGGTAAACATACAACCGCTACCGTTCAATAATGTAGATTATAACGTATCTCAGCCTTCAATAAGCAAAGATGGCAGCAAGCTATACTTTGTAAGCGATATGCCAGGTGGTATGGGCGGCACCGATATATATGTGGCCGATAAGCAAGGTATAACTTGGGCACCTGCCGTTACGCTTGGCGGTGTGGCCAATACTGTTGGCAACGAAGTATCGCCGTTTATAGCGGATGATGGTACGCTTTACTTCGCTTCTGATTCTCGCATAGGTTTGGGTGGATTGGATATCTACTCTATTACACCTAATGCTAGCGGTAAGTGGGGCTCGGCTATCAACCTGGGTATGCCAGCCAATAGCAGCAGCGACGACTTTGGCTATGTAAGCGATGAAAAAGGCAAGCATGGTTATATAGTATCTAACCGCCCGGGCGGAATGGGGAAAGAAGATATATACAAGTTTATAAAGCGCAGCGAACCTGTATGCGGCAACATAGCCGATAGCAAAACCAAGATAGGAGTGGAGGGTGTAGAGATACTAGCCTTATCGCCAAGTGGCGAGCGCTTTACGGCTGTTACGGACGCTAAGGGCGATTTCTGTATTGGCCTTACACCTGGCCGCGAGTACAAAATAAGCACTACTAAAGAAG
>JAFDYM010000134.1 GCA_018267435.1 Bacteroidota bacterium
CACTGCCTCCAGGTTATCGGTTTCTTACCGATGGAACCTATGAAGATGTGTGGTACGATGCTAGCTTACTTGATATAGACAAATAATGAAAACAGAGAACTACGAATACTATAAGCAAAAATGCTTAGAAGAACTATTTGAACTGCAAGATCAATTCAATACCAACTACAATTTGGATTACTACAGCAATTGGTATTACGACCATGCTACAGGATTATTCACTTTCTCAAAAGATGACGAGGAAATCAACTTCACCTATACGTTAGTAAGCACTTACTCACGCAAAGATAATACTTTGCAATGGGGTTGGGCGAAGCATAACCTCCCATCAAAAGTGAAACATGGACTTGAAGAGTTAAGGCAATTTGGTATAGATAACAATATAGAAGAACTAAATACAGCACTCATTTCTACCAATGAAGAGAACGCATGGGCACTAACAGCTATGGCTGCAAAGTTCAGTAAAGGCATCATGGGCTATCGCCCTGTTAGCGATCATCTATTATTATTTGTAGTGTTAAACGAATACATTGAACCCGATAAGGTGAAACGTATAAAGGAGAAATACATTAAGTGTAATGAGCATAAATCTGCACGCGTTGCATTTGTATGCCAGCACCTAAGTAAAACAGAAAAAACAGGTTTTGAAGAAGCATTTGAAACTTGGCCTGATATGGAATTGGATGAAGATGATGACTTAGAAGCATGGTGCAGCGAATGCGAAGAAATTCGCTTGAAAGATGGTGGTTGGAACGATGAAAACATGAAATACTCCAATATAAAACTAGTGTGCGAAAAGTGCCATTTCGAAATGAAGGATAACAATTTAGAAAAGGGTTAAGGCACAACTATTATCCGCGTTCATCTGTGTTATCTGCCTCATCCGCGTTCCAATCTATTCCACAAATTCAGAAGCCACATCCGGAAACCAATCCTTATAGCCACTCAAGCCTTGTAAGCCCCCAGTATGTACGGCTATAATTGTTGAACCCTTAGGGAAGTAGCCTTGCTTAAGCAGGTCGTATATACCAAATAGCATTTTGCCCGTGTACACAGGCTCTAATTGTACATTATGTTGCTTTTTAAAGGCTTTGATGAAGTCTGTCAACTCTGGCTTTACTTTGGCGTAGCCGCCGAAGTGATAGCCGAAATTAACTGAGTAGTTCTTGTAAGACTCGCCTGCATATCCCTGCACCAACTTATCAATCTGCTCCGTTAGGGCATCATCACCTTTTAAAGATGAGAAGCCAATGAGTTGCTTCTCCCCTTTCAAACCCGCTACCATACCCGCCAAGGTGCCGCCCGTACCACAGGCCGAGCATAGGTAATTAAAGGGCACATCTATTTCCTGTACCAGTTCAGCCACGCCGCGAAGGGCGTACTGGTTGGTACCGCCTTCGGGCACTATGTAGGCATTAGGGTATTGCAGTTGTAGCTGGTGTAGGTAGTTCTCGTCATCCTTATTGCGGTAGGTGGTTCTATCTATATATACCAGTTGCATACCTTGGCTAGCTGCAAACTTTAGGGTGTAGCTTTTATCCTTGGGTTCTTCACCCCTTATAATGCCAATGCTATTAAAGCCAAACAACCTAGCCGCAGCGGCGGTAGCGTATATGTGGTTGCTGTATGGTCCGCCGAAGGTTAGCAGGGTATCTTTACCCAATTCCTGCGCGCGCAGCAGGTTGTACTTTAGCTTGCGCCACTTGTTGCCCTGCACGGTGGGGTTCAGCAGGTCGTCGCGCTTTAGGTATAGCTGCATGCCCATATCGCGCAGCCATGCATCATCTATCAATTGTAATGGCGATGGTGCAATGGCTATGCGCATAGGGCGAATATAAAAGCAAAAAGGGTAAACGCCTTGGCATTTACCCTTGTATATTCTTTACTAAATACTTTAAAACCTAGCCGCAAAGCCCAAGCCATGTGCAGTAGTAGGACTCAAATAAAAGTTACGAGTATTGCTGGTAGAGTTTCCGCAGTACTTCTTCAACTTTACCGAGCCTACTATGGTAAGGGCAGTTCCCGCGCCCATCATACCTACGCCAAGCACGGTGCCTACGGCACCACCACCTATTAAACCGGCCGATAAATAATCGCTGCCATTATTATATGCATTGCCTACACCTACGGCTATCATAGCTACGCTACCAATAAATGTAGCACCACCTACACTTAGCAAAACTATACCCGCCGTTTGTATGCGCTTGTACTTACCACAATCGTATGCAGCTAAGGAGGTTGCGCCATATTGTGGCAACTCATACTTTTTTACCAATATACTATGGCTGGCTTGCATAGCTTTTATGCGTACTTGGCTAGGTGCATGCTTACTACCAAATGTAAATGAAGGGGTGGCAGCATTGGCCTGAAGAACAAATAGACAAAAGAAAATACTTATAAGGCACACAACGTTTTTCATGGTATATGATATTTGGTTAGGTATAGCTAAAATAAATACGCTATGGTAAAAAACAAAACACCCTGCCTTGTGGGCAGGGTGTTGTATATGGTAACTTGTCCGATTACTATTTTGCTTCAGCAGTTTCAACCAAACGCTTCTCGGCGATACGAGATGCCTTACCTTTACGGTCGCGCTGGTAGTAAAGTTTAGCACGACGAACGCGGCCTACTTTGTTCACTTCTATGTTATCTACAAATG
>JAFDYM010000135.1 GCA_018267435.1 Bacteroidota bacterium
CGGCTTCTTCTACTACGTATTGTATAACGGGTTTATCTATTATCACCAGCATTTCCTTAGGCTGTGCCTTGGTGGCAGGTAGCAAGCGGGTGCCGAAACCAGCGGCAGGTATCACCGCTTTTGTTACTGCTTTTTGCATGATTAAGCTATGTCAGGTTTTATTACTTCAGCTCCTATGCTGTGCATGGCTGTACTAAGCTGCTGAAACATATGTTCATCTTGGTAAGTGCCAATAATAGCACCGCCGCTGCCGGTAAACTTAGCGCTGGCACCTACGGCACGGGCTGTTTCTACCAATTGTTTGTTGCCTTTGCTTATGGCTATGGTGTTATTGCGTATATCGAAGTTCTGGTTGATGAGTGCAGCAATATCTTTATCGCCGTGCTTTAGTTTATGCCACACGGCATCGGTTAATTGTCGCCATTGTTCAATAGCGCGCAGTACCTCTGCATCGCCTTTTTTATAGCGGGCGGCAAGGTCGTTATGCATTACTTCCGAGCCTTCAGATAAATTGGTTCTGTATGCCAAATATAAATTAGGTAGCAGCGATTTATCGAAAGGGATATAGTCGCCATAGCCTTGTTTATCCATCAGTTCTTTATCGAAGTTCATGTATACGGGTGTAGCATATACTTGCGCCACCCTATCCTGCAATCCCGCACCTATGTGTAGTTCATCTTTCTCTGCCGAGAGGATGATGTTGGCTAGAACAGGCTTAGGTATTTCAATATCGTAAAACTGTAATAAGGCGTTTATGGCAGCAGTGATGATGGCACTGGAACCTGCCAAGCCTAAGCGGCCAGGTATATTACTATCGTAACTTAATGTAAAGTTCTTGATAGGTATTTCTATGTTATGCTGCGTGCAATATTGGTGCAGCACTTTAATGGTAGCTTTTATTAAGCGTGTACCGCCATAGTAGCCGTTGCTGCTTATTTCATCGGCCAAATCATCTATGTCGTAAAATAGCAAACGCTCCCTTCCGCAAGGTATTATATGTAGCTTATCACTCGGTGTTAATTCTACCTCGGCGCGAAAATTTTTGAATACAAAGGCTATGGTTTTGCCATAATACCCGTCTGACGGGTTGCCTATCAAGGCCGCGCGGGGATATGCCTGTGTTTTAATAACCATACTACAATGTTGGCAGGCTGGCTACCTCGTACAGCGCCATTACCTTATCGCTAAAGTCGTTATCGTTACTAATTTTTGTATCGGCAATAGTGGCAATAGGCTTAGGAAAATTGTAAGGCGCTATCTGCAAATTAATAGCACGCCAGTCGCCAGTTATAATATCCTTGTTAGCAGTGCGTGTAGTGAAGGTAGTAGTCATAAAATACTTGCTACCGCTACGCTTTATATTATTGATGGCCGCAAATACTTTGTCCTCGCTAAGGTGCACTAGGCAATCGCGCGTAAACACTAAATCTACTTTCGGCAAATCGCTCTTGGTAAGGTCGAGGTGCTTGAAGGTTACGCCTTGCTTTTCGAACTTCCTATTATTGCTTTCTACTAGGTCGGCTACTATGTCGCCACCTGTGTATGCTACGCCATCTTTAGTTATATGCTGCATCCAGTAGTAGTCGCCGCAAGGTATATCTAGCATACTTTGTATGCCATATTCCTTAAACACGTTTGGCAGATGGTTAGCTATGTTCTGCGTTTCTTCTTTGGTAGAGCCATCGCCGCTTACCGATTCCTTATTGCCCCAGTATTGTTTTTGGTAGATGGTAGTAAATACATCTTCCGTTTCCTTGCCCTTAAACTGGCCCAACTTCGATTTGAAGTATTTCCAGTGCAAAGCCAATATAAACTTGGGTACAAATTTCCTGATGGTCTCTTTCATTGCTGTAATAGTGCTTTATGCACCGCTAATGTGATATAAATTTTTCAATTGCTCTACGATGCGCTCCTTGCTGTACCTTTCGCCTATGGCCTTGCCCATTTCGGCGCGGTTATAAGTAGCGTAGTTAGCTATCATTTTATCAATAGCTTGGGCTATGCCCTCGGCTGTTTTTTTTTCTATCCATATACCATTGCTGGTATCAATAAACTCTTCTGGGCCACCGCAGCGGGTGCTTATTACAGGCAAACCATTTATAATGGCCTCGGCGGCTGCTATGCTAAATGTTTCGAAATTGCTGGTAAGCATGTAAAAGTGGTGCCGCTTGTACAGCGCAGGTATTTCCTTATTTGCTATATAGCCAGTAAAGCGGATATGCTTATCGAGCAGGCCTTGCTGCTCGGCTACTTGCTTGTAGCGCGGCAAATCGTTACCCCCACCTACAAATGTTATTTCGAATTGCGGGTGCTGTTTCACTACAAGGGCAACCGCCTCTATCAATAGGCTTACGTTCTTTTCGTGGTCGTTAAGGTTACCAACAAACAAGGCGCGGATACTATCTGTTGGCGTTGGAGATAACTGCACCTTGCTAGGTATATCCAATATGTTGTTAGTTATTACCACTTTGCCAGCATTATGTGGAGACTTTGCTGCTATGGCTTTTTGTAGATATGCCGATACCGCAGATATGCCCTTGGCACGATTGAACAGTTTTTGCGTTACGGTTTTCATAAAGCTAGGTAGCTTCTCGTATCGCCCATCCTCATTGGTATAGCCGCTCCAGTGTTCGGTTATTATTACAGGTACATCTAGTAAGAATAGTAGCAGATATACAAACAGCCCAGCAGGGAATACTACGTGTAAGTGTATTATGCTTGGCTTGCCATGCTGCGCAACTGTATGGTTGTAAGCTTTGCGAAGTGCAAGTAAGTAGCGTACTTGGTTTATTTGCTTATTGCCACTAGCCACATACTTAGCTGTAGTAAGCGAAAGGGTTTCATTTTGCTGCTCTTCCTCCATGCTGTTGCCCACTGCTTGTGAAGCATATATGGCACGCACTGGCATAAACGTACTGATGGCCTCCGCATGTTTTTTAATGAAAATTCCATTAATTGGAGTTTCTTTGGTGGGATACCACGAGGTAACAATAAGCGAGTAATTGGGCTTTGCCATAGCAGCCCTAAATATACCGTATTGGGCATAATAAGTATAAACGTATGGAAGATTACATTTTTAAGCGCGTAACCGAAGAAAGCTACCCCGATCTATTGGCCCTGCACCAGGCGGCCTATGGCAAGCGAGAAACACCAGGCTACTACAAGCACAAAATGAACACTGGCTACCTTGGCCCTTCGCACTTGGCATATATCGCTTATGCTAAGAAGGATGGTACGCCTGTGGCTTTCTATGGCGTGTATCCTTACCAGGTGCAATACAAAGGGCAGGTGTACTTAGTAGCCCAAAGTGGCGATACTATGACTCACCCGGCACATAGCGGAAGGGGTTTGTTTACAGAACTAGCAAAAGTTACTTATAAGCTGGCTAAAGAGAACGGTATTCAGTTTGTTTTTGGCTTTCCTAATCATAAGTCCTTTCCTGTTCTTACCAAAAAATTAGGCTGGGGCTATAAAGAGAACATGAACAGCTATGCCATAAAGGTATTTACATTGCCTTTAGCAGCAGTTGCAAAGAAATCGTATATACTTAGGGTAATGTATGCTAGTTATCTAAAGGTGATGATTTCATTCTTTAAGAGTAGTACTAAACTTATTCCAAATTCAGTTATTACTGATAAGCTTGGTGGCGTATACCGCACTCCTGCCTTTGTTAAGTACAAGCAGTTTTATGATAATTACTTTATAGACCTAAATGGCAAGGCTGCTTGGGTGAAGGTGGATGGAGATATGATAGTAGGCGATATGGAACTGATGAGTGACAGAGAAATGCTACATGCTATGAGTAAACTGAAGCAGATAGCATTTTGGCTTGGGTGTATAAGGATAATATGGCAGGTAGGAAAAGATACGCCGCTCGACCATCTGCTGAAAGGTAAGGCTGAACTTGGCGAAGGTATATACGTTTGCCACCTCGATTTACAATCGAGCTTACCTCTTGACGATATCAAGTATGTGTATGCCGACTACGACACCTTCTAAAAGCCGTAGCTATTAAACGCCCTGTTTATGGCTACAATATTCGATTCGTAAGTAGTGGTGCTGCTTATGCAGTAGCGAGGTAAAACGCTTTTATCATTAACATCAGAAGCGCAACGGTAATTGGCGGCCAACAGGTTCTTGTATCCAGCTGCTATTGATGCCTTTTTTACTTCATCAGTATAGCTGCCATCAGGGTATGCTACTGCTACTACAGGCTTTTGAATTGCATTTTCTATAAGCATTCTGCTCTTAGTCAACTCTTCTTGCGCGGCCTCTACCGATATTTCTCCCAAGTTAGGGTGGCTGTATGAGTGTGCTGCTATTTCAATCAATCCATCTGCTGCCAACTGCCTGTTCTGTTCGGCGGTCATTAGCTTCCAATGTTCGCGCGGATAATCGTGAATTACGTCTTTCAGTTTTACCTGTTTATCTAGCTCGGCAAATAGAATGTGCCTCTTAGCTAAGTCAAGTCTCTGTATCAATCGTACCAATTCATACTCACTGCTTACCGAGGGTTCGTTTACTACGCTGGTATCAATTTTGCTGTAGTTAAGTTTCTTTTTTATAAAGAAAAGGTGGTCGTACCAAGCTATAGCCTCTGGATTTTCAATGCTATTGCCTATTACATATATGGTAGCGTTGTAGTTAAACTCTTTAAGTAAGGGCGCTACCCTATTGTAGTTGTTTTCATAGCCATCATCAAAGGTAAGGGCAAGGGTTTTGCGCTTGGGCTTATATTCATCTCTATACATTTGGAAGATGGTATCTTGCGATACTACATCGAAATTCTGTTTGAAATATTCCAAGTGCTTGCGGAACTGCTTTACCTCTATAGGGCCCAAGCTTATGCTATGGTCGGGTTTCTCCACCACACCATGGTACACAAGTATTAGCTTGTTGTGCTGTGCTGCACTCGAAAATAACTTTTCTGTACCTGTGCTAACTACTGCAGGGAATACAACTTTGCGCGCTATTTGCTTTAATATGCTCAATTGAAATAGGTTTGAATTGAAGCATAAATATAAGCAGCGATTGGCAACTAAGCCGATTTTAGCTTGGGTTTAGCTACTTTTGTATTTTAGCAGTATAAAAAAGGAAATAGATTGGGTATCATTCAAAGGCAGGGCTTAACTAATGCAGTTATTACCTTTATAGGCCTTGTTATAGGATTTGTAAGCTTACTGTATATACAACCCAAGTTTCTTACCCCCGAAGAGATAGGTTTAACGCGGGTGTTATTCAGCGTTTCAGCTTTGGTAGGTATGTTTCTGCCACTAGGTATAGGCACTATCACGCTTAAGTATTTCCCTAAGTTCCGCAACGAAGAGAATGGCCATAATGGCTTTTTAGGATTCATAGCATTGTACATGCTTGCAGGCGTATTATTAATGGCTGTTGTGCTTTTTGCTACTAAGGGTTTTATTATTAATCAGTATCAGCAGCAATCTCCGCTTTTTACGGAATACTATAATTGCGTTCTGCCCTTCAGCTTTATTATAGGGTTGAATGGTATACTTGGTCTTTATTGCAATTCTCTTTTCAAAAGTGTTCTACCTGCCATACTAAACGATGTTCTATTACGAATAGGTTCGATTGTATTATTCACTATCTACTTCTGCAAACTCATATCGCTGTCAGTATTTGTATGGTTGTTTGTAGGTATATATTTTATACAGGGTGCGGCTTTGTTACTTTATATATTCAGTATACAGCAGGTTAACCTAAGGGCTAATTTTAAGATGATATCGGAGATAGGTTTTGCCGATATGGCAGTATACGGTATATGGATGAGCTTTGTATCGGTAGCTTCGATAGGTATAAAGTATATTGATTCGATAGTGATAGCCAAATACTATATACTTGACCTTGTCGGTATATATACCATAGCGGCATTTATACCTAATGTAATTGAAGCGCCGCTGCTTGCACTTGAACGTATAGCTGGTGCCAAAATAGCACATGCCATTTCGCATAATCAGATAGAAGAAGTAAAGAAGATATACTACAAGTCGTCGCGGTATTTGTTGGTATTAGGTGGCTTGATATTTATAGGTATTGTGGTGAACATACAGTTTGTATTGCAACTGCTACCACCTGCTTACATGGGTGGGCTAGAAGTTGTATACATTATGAGCCTAGGAGCTATATTTAGTATTTTGGGTGGCAACAACACACAAATCATTTTTAGTTCAGAGAATTTTTGGAAGGGTGGTATATTACTGATAGGTGTTGCTGTTATGGCACTATTCTTAAACCTATTGCTTATACCGCGCTTTGGTATAAACGGTGCAGCCATGGCTATGGCCATTTCTAGCTTGATATATACCGCTTCTAAATTTGTAATAATATACAAACAGTTTCGCCTACAGCCTTATACGTGGCATACCTTGCTGATAGTGCTGCTAA
>JAFDYM010000136.1 GCA_018267435.1 Bacteroidota bacterium
ATCATTCAAATAGGTGCTAAGAGTATGTACGACCACGGCATACTACGCAAGTGCGGTGCCAGCAAAAAGCCAGTGCTATTAAAGCGCGGTTTCGGTACTACCTTGCAGGAGTTTGTACAGGCTGCCGAGTTTATATTGAGCGGCGGCAACCCGAACGTAATACTATGCGAGCGCGGTATCCGCACCTTTGAAACCAAGACGCGTTTTACGCTTGACCTTTGCGGTGTATCGTGGCTGAAGGAGTACACCAATCTACCTGTAATATTGGACCCTAGCCATGCCATAGGTTATGCCTACGGCGTAGCTGACCTAAGCAGGGCTTGCGTGGCGATGGGCATAGATGGCTTATTGATAGAAAGCCACCCGAACCCGAAGGTAGCCATGAGCGATGCCGACCAGCAATTGAACTTTGATGAATTTAGAACCCTACACGGCAGCCTTAAGAAAGTTGCTGATGCAGTAGGATATACTATAGTGTAAATCGATGTTCGACTATTCGAGGTGCGATATTCGATGTCGCTCGTCGAAAATCGATTAATCGAAAAAATCGTTTTAAAACAATGGAAGACAAATACGCACAGCGCGGAGTATCGGCAGGTAAGGAAGAAGTACATGCCGCAGTAAAGGACCTTTACCACGGCCTTTACCCTAAAGCATTCTGCAAAATATACCCCGACTACCTAGGCAACGATGGGGCTTACTGCAATGTAATGAGCTCTGATGGCTCGGGTACTAAATCTATTCTAGCATACTTGTACTGGAAGGAAACAGGCGATATAAGCGTGTGGCAAGGTATAGCCATAGACGCGATGGTAATGAACCTGGACGACCTATTGTGCATAGGCGCTACCGATAACTTTCTATACACGTCTATCATTAACCGCAATAAGCACCTGATAACAGGCGAGGTAATAGCTGAGATAATAAAGGGCGGCAAGCTATTTATGGACCGCCTAAAAGAGCATGGTGTAAACGTACACCTAATGGGCGGCGAAACTGCCGACCTTGGCGACTGCGTACGCACCACTACAGTAGATGCTACCATGACGGTGCGCATGAAGCAAAGCGACCTTGTGCTAACCAAAAACATACAACCCGGCGATGTAATAATAGGCCTTGCCAGCTACGGCCAAGCCACTTACGAAACCGAATACAACAGCGGCATCAGCAGCAATGGATTGACATCGGCAAGGCATGATGTGCTAAGCAAGCACTACGCTGAAACCTACCCTGAAACATTCGATGCGGTGGTAGATAGCAAGCTAGTGTACAGCGGCAGCAAGCGTATGACGGACAAGTTAGAAGGCACACCGTTGAATATCGGTCAAGCCTTGCTTTCTCCTACCCGTACATACACACCTGTAATAAAGAAACTATTGAGCACCATACCTGACCAAGTACATGGCTTGGTTAACTGCACAGGTGGCGCACACACCAAGGTACTGCACTATATAGAGAACCTACGCATAGTGAAGGACAATCTATTGCCAGTACCTCCCATCTTCCAGTTGATACAACAGGAATCGAATACCGATTGGAAGGAGATGTACAAGGTATTGAACTGCGGCACGCGCTTGGAGGTTTACGTTAAACCTGAACACGCACAGCAAGTAATTGATGTAGCACAATCGTTCGGCATAGCAGCACAGGTTATAGGCCATGTAGAGGCTGCCGACAAGAACGAAGTAATAGTAAAGAGCGAGCACGGCGAGTTTACTTATAACTAAATGCAAACCTTCAACACATACTTTCAGTCGCCTATTGGTTGGGTGGAGATAAAGGGCACGCATGAGCATGTTACCTCGGTAATGGTGTACGATGAAGCGAAGGAAGTAGAGATAAATTCTATAGCCATATTGGAGCAATGCAAGCAGGAGCTACAGCAATACTTTGCAGGCAGCTTGCAGCAGTTTACCGTACCGCTAGCGCCACAAGGCACCTCTTTTCAGCAGCAGGTGTGGCACGAGCTTACCAAGATACCTTACGGCGATATGACCACCTATGGCAAAATAGCCACTGACCTGCACGACCCTAACAAATCGCGCGCGGTGGGAACTGCCAATGGCCAAAACCCGATATGGATTATTCTACCCTGCCACCGCGTAGTCGGCGAAAACGGCAAGCTAACGGGCTATGCAGGCGGCCTATGGCGCAAGGAGTGGCTGCTAGAACATGAGGGCAAAATAAGCGGCAAGCGCTTTAATCTCTTTAGTTAAATATAATTGCCACAAAGGCGCGAAGCCGCTAAGATTAATACAAGTATTTAAGAGAGATGACCTCCGCTGCGGGAGGTGGACTGAGCATTCGGTAGTTGCTGTTGTGCCTACTGTTTTTTGGCGCGGTACTATTGAGTTTCTCTCCTACTGTTGGTTCCCACGGGCGTATTTACTGTGGACATTTTATTCTCTCGTCAATAAACTGATTACTTCTTTGTGTTGTGGGTATTGCCTTATCAATGCATCACGCTCTGCCATTTCAAAGTCGGCAAAGTCGAAGCCGGGTGCTACGGTGCAGCCTACTAAGCTAAAGGTATCGGCCTTGGCAGGCTTACTGGCAAACCAACAGCCCGCCTTCACCACTGCTTGAAACACTTCTCCCCTATCAGGGTTATTGCCTAGGCGTATTATATCCATCAGGCCGCTATCGTGTATCACATATACATTCAACGCACCGCCGTAATAGAAGTGCCATAGCTCATCGCTCTGTATACGGTGGAAAGCAGAGAACTGCTCATCTTCTAGCAAGAAATAAATGGCCGTTGAAAAGCTTCTGTCGCCCTTAAAGCCCGCAGGCAAATTTGCTTGTTGTATGGCATCATCGGCTCGGTAAGTTTCTTTATACCAACCACCTTCAGGGTGTGCTTGCATGCCGTATTGATCTACGAAGTATTGGGCTGTTCTTTTTTCCATCATGCAAAAATACAAATAGCCACAAAGGCGCGAAGGCACAAAGCACAATAAGAAATACAGCAAGTTGTTGAACCGTTGATTGAAATCATAACAAGTATTAAACCATGGCTATATATCTTGGTCATACAAAGCGACAAGCCATAACCCCAACACATGAAGAAATTATTACTCCTACTTTCTGCCCTAGGCGGCACCATAATTAGCCATGCACAAACCACAGGCCCAGAAGTAACTTGCTGGTTGATTAACACCAATGGCGAAACAGGCTACGCCAACATAGCAACCAACGTACAGCAAGTGCAATACAGCGATAACAATGTGTATGTAAGCTGCACCTGTATACCAGGGTACGACATAGGCCCTTGGACAGGCAACCCAAACATACCAGCCAACCAAAATTTTGTATTTAAAATAACCCGCAACCCACAGGAGAATACGGGCACTAAAATAGCAACCCCACTAGGCCACATCGGCGTATGGACCAACGGCGTAAGTATGTTCAATGCCAAGGATGCCATGAGCTATCAGAACCAAGGTATATGGGAGCAGAACGCTATAGCTGTTGAGGGCATTAGCTTCGATGAATGCCTTGGCCACCCTGCGCCTAATGGCGAATACCACCACCACTTAAACCCTACTTGCTTATATTACGACAATGATGCTTCGGCGCACTCTCCTATTATTGGCTATGCATTCGATGGCTTCCCAATGTACGGTGCATATGGTTATACTAATGCTAACGGCACTGGCGCTATTAAGCGCATTGAAAGCAGCTACAGGCTACGTAATATTACTGACCGAACTACCTTGCCTAATGGCACTGTATTGAACGCTAACCAATACGGTCCAGCAGTGAACCAACAAAAGCAATTGGGTTATTACATTCAAGATTATGAATACATACAAGGCTTGGGCGATCTGGATGAACACAATGGCCGTTTCTGTGTAACGCCAGAATACCCTAATGGCACTTATGCATACTTTGTAACGCTTGATAGCAACTTAATGGGTACCTATCCTTACACGGTAGGCCCTACCTACTATGGCACCGTGCCAGCAGGCAACACAGGCCAGCAAAGCGGCCACAACACCGTAAGCGAGCCTGTAGTTACCTACACGCCAACCAGTACTGCCATAGCTGATGTAAGCACGAACAATATCAGCCTATACCCTAACCCTACTAGCGACTATATTCAGGTATTCTTCGGCAATAGCGATGAGCAGCGCACGGTAAAAGTGTATGATGTAAAAGGCGAGCTAGTTGTCAGCAGGAATAGTAACGATGCCACTATACGCCTAGACGCTTCTACCCTAAGCAAAGGCCTGTATCTAGTAAAGATAAGTACTGCAAGCGGCGCACAATATCAAAGCAAGATTATAAAGCAGTAACAGTAGGATCAATACATTCACTACGCAGAGGGCGCAGAGATTATAACAGCCGAGTTACACAGAGTTTTAGATAACAATATTTTCTGTTTATCTCTGCGAATACTCTGTGGTGTCTGCATAGTAATTTTTTATGCAAAAGTTCGTTCTACCAGCTTACCTTCTTGGATGTAAGGATACTTAACGTTAGATAGATATAATCCGTTAGGTGCGGCAAGGTAGTGCAGCTTAAAGGTCTCTTTATTCAGCACCGTTTCCTTGAACTCGTTCATGGTTATTTTGTTCTTACCTACCATCAGCGCAGTGCCCACTATCTTGCGTATCATACAGCGCAAAAAGCGGTTGGAAGTAACCGTGAACCTATACACATCGCCCTGTGCAGGCGGGGTACTATTCGGCCTGTTTAGATACCAACCTTCTTCAAACTTCTTATGTACATGATGGTGGCCTGGCAGTACATCCCAACCAATATGCTTAAGATAGCAGATATTGGTTTTAAAGTCTTCGCTAGGTAGGCACAGCGATGTAAAGTCTTGAATATTTATCAAGAAGTCGGTAGCTTCCATCACCTTCTCCCAATCTATTAAATAGAAACCTTGATAGGCAGCAAAGCGGCGCAGGTACGCCGACTTATCGAAGTAAATGTAATACTCATAAGTACGTTCAAAGGCATCGAAACGCGCATGCGCACGGTTATGTACCGGTATAATGTGATGAATGGCTATATCATCGGGCAGCACACAGTTTAAGCGAAAAAGGAAATCGGGAATATCGGCAATGCCATTCTCTACATCTACATGCATATAGAAGAACTTGGCATGTACACCCGTATCCGTTCTACCGCAACCTGTACTACGTATAGGTTGGCGTAGCAACTTCTGCATAGCCTCATTAATGGTTTGCTGCACCGAGGGCGAATTCTTCTGCACCTGCCAACCCGAGTAGCGCGTACCATCGTAAGATAGGTTCAAAAAATAACGCGGATGCTCAATGCGTGGCTCCTGCGGCAATAACAATTCCTCTTCCATATTTCTAGCACAAACATACTGAAAAGGCGCTTTGCGTCTAACTGTAAAAAGCATGGGTGGTTTCGGCGAGTAAGGACATTCGCCGATAGGCATGGGTTTATTGTTGCTTCTACCACAAAAAGAAAATGCCCCGCTATAGTAGCGAGGCATCTCTTTCATAGTTATATCTATTCTTACTTCATGATAGTTACGGTACCAGTATAGATTTCTGGTGCATTATCGAAGTAAGTAACATTAACGGTGTAAACATAAGTATCGGTAGATAGTGCTTTGCCATCTTTAGTACCATCCCATCCATTGGCACCGGTTATACCATTTGGCTGCGAAGGATTGTAATAAACCTTGCCACCCCAACGGTCGAAGATGGTTACTTCAACATGATCAGCACCAAGTATATCAAACTCAAACCTATCGTTCAAGCCATCGCCGTTAGGAGATATAGCTGTAGGGAAGAACCTCGATATCTCGTTCTGCACTATTACTGTTACAGTATCCGATGCAGTACATGAGTCGCTATTCATTACCGTAACGGTAAACGTAGTAGTAGTACGTGGCTTAGCAAACGGCGCATTGCAGTTTTGTGTGCTATCGCAATCAACTATTACAGTATCAGGCGACCAGTAGTGCGCAATGATAGGGGTAGATGAGCTAGAGTTCGCCACCAACTGCGTTTGCATACCTGTCAATATAACTTGCTGTGTTACGTTCAGGTCTACGCTTATTTCTTCAGCCGATGTTACGCGGAATGTATCAGTACCTTGGCAACCGTTAGCATCGGTTACTACTATTACATAATCGCCAGGCAATAGTCCGCTGAACGAACCAGAGTTTTGACCTGAGCCATTCAACAAGTAAGTATAAGGAGGGAAACCGCCAGTAACAGCAGTGGTAACTATACCACTTGCTTGGTTGAAACACCTTGAGCCTTGTGCAGTAGCATCTACTACTAGGTCGGCAGGTGCAGTTATTTGTGCAGTTTCAGTTACTGTACAGCCTTTGTTATCGGTAACAGTTACATCATAAGTACCAGCCACCAATGTGCCTACGCTTATGCTAGTAGCACCAGTACTCCATGCATAAGTATAAGGGGCACTTCCACCATTTACCATGGCAGTAGCTGAGCCGGTATTGCCGCCATTACATATCGGGTTCAACGATGCTATGTCTAAGCCAATTTCAGCACCTTCACCCACAGTGAACGTAGCTACTTTAGCACAGCTAGTAGCATCGGTTACGGTTACTGTATAAACGTTAGCAGGTACAGCATTTATATCTTCAGTAGTAGCGCTGTTGCTCCAATTAAAGGTATATGTAGGTGTACCACCAGTTACTGTAATATTTACTGCACCTGTGCTTGCACCAAAGCAAAGAGCATTGGTAACAACACCTGTTACAACAATTTCTGAAGGCTGTGTAATAACAAGGCTATCATAAGTAGTACAGCCATTTGAGTCGATAACCTGTACCGTGTACTTGCCAGCACCTAAGCCGTATACGGCTGAGTCGATATCGAAGGTATTCCATAAATAGCTGTAAGGAGTAGTGCCACCTGTAGGTACTGCAGCTACTTGTGCATCGTTAGCACCAAAGCAGGTTACGTTTGTACCAACTACGTTTACAGCAAGTTGCTGAGGCTCCAGTACAGGGTAAAGAGTACTTGCTTGGCAACCATTAGCATCGGTAACTGTTACAAAATAGTTAGCACCTACTAGGCCGCCAATATCTTCGGTACTAGGGCCTGAAGACCAAGTAAACGAGTATGGCAAGGTACCACCATAAGCTGTTATATCTATAAAGCCATCGGCAGCACCAAAGCAACTTACATTCTTAATAAAGCCTGAGGTTACCAGCGGTTGAGGTTCAACAAGCGTTGCTGAATCAACACGGGTACAGCCTTTAGAGTCGGTAATTGTAACAATGTAAGTACCATTTCCTATACCAGTTATATCTTCAGTGGTAGCACCGTTGCTCCATGCAAATGTAAACGGTGTAGTACCACCGGCAGGTATAAGATCAATAGCGCCATCGGTAGCCATAAAACATGATGGATCGTCGGTAATAAAGTTTGCTGAAATTACCGATGGGTTGATGATGGTTACTGAAGTAGTAGCCGAACATGCATTTGCATCGGTTACAGTTACTACATAAGTACCATTCTGCAAGTTAGAAAGGTCCTGTGTTATAGCACCGTTGCTCCAAGCATAGCTATATGGAGACGTACCGCCTGTAACGGTTAGGTCTATAGCGCCATCGTTACTATTAAAGCAAGATATACTTGTTACGTTGGTAGTAAGCACCAATGCTGCTGGCTCATTTATCAAGGCAGAGTCGCGGTGTGTGCAGCCATTAGCATCAGTAACTATAACATAGTACAAGCCGCCGTTCAAGCCGCTTATATCTTCACTAGCTTGGAAGTTGCTCCACAAGAATGTGTAAGGGGCAACACCACCACTAACGGTTAAATCGGCAGCACCACTTGCATCGCCGTTGCACAATACATTAGTAACAACTAATGACGAAGTAATAGCAGAAGGTTCGTTAACAATGAATGACTGCGTAAGCGTACAGCCATTAGCATCGGTAACAGTTACATTGTATGGTCCGCCAGCTAAGCCATTCACATCTTCAGTTGTAGCACCGTTGCTCCACAAATAGCTGTAAGGGAACGCACCACCAAATACGGTTACATCTATCGTACCGCTGTTGCCACCTGCACAGTTAACATTGGTAACTGTGGAAGTAAGCACCAAGGCCACAGGCTGAGTTAAGGTATAAGAACCTGTAACACTGCAACCGTTAGCATCGGTAGCCGTAACTGTGTATGTACCAGCAGCCAGGTTAGTTAAGTCTTCAGTAGTAGCACCATTGCTCCATACAAAAGTAAATGTAGGTGTACCACCATTCAAGGTTATATCTATAGCCCCAGTTGTGGCACCATTGCAAAGTACGTTTGTAAGGTTTGCAGTAAGCGCTATGGCAGCAGGTTGGGTAATAACTACAGAATCGTTTTTAGTACAGCTATTGGCATCGGTAATTACCACATAGTAAGTACCAGCACCAAGACCTGTTAGATCTTGAGAAGTTTGGAAGTTGCTCCAGAAGTAAGTATACGGTGCAGTACCACCACTTACAGTTAAGTCGGCCGCACCAGTATTAGCACCGCTACATACTACGTTCGTAGCAAGTATAGATGATGTTATTGGTTGAGGATTTGTAACGTTGAATGATTGCGTTAACATACAGCCATTAGCATCAGTAACTGTTACTGAATAAGTACCGCCTGTCAAGCCGTTTACATCCTCGGTGCTTGCACCGTTGCTCCATGCAAAGCTATATGGGAATACACCACCGTTTACGGTTATATCTACCCTACCCGTATTACCACCAGCGCATAGCACATTTTGTACCGTGGCGTTAAGTACAATAGCTGTAGGTTGAGTAATAGTAAAGCTAGCCGAAGCAGTACAGTTGTTTGCATCAGTCATACTTACACTATATGTACCAGCGGCTAAGCCAGTTACATCTTCGGTAGTAGCACCGTTGCTCCAGTTAAATGTATATACAGGTGCACCACCGTTTACAGTTAGGTCTATCGCACCTGTGCTTGCACCATTGCAAAGCACATTAGTAACGTTAGCCGTTAATGCTATTGCAGCAGGCTCGGTAATAGTTACCACGTTTGTAGCCACACAACCTTTTGCATCGCGCACTTGTACGCTGTACACACCACCCGAAAGACCTGTTAAGTCTTCTGTAGTAGCACCGTTGCTCCACAAGAAACTGTAAGCAGCAGTACCGCCGTTTACAGTTAAATCTATAGCGCCACTTGCAGTACCATTGCATAATACGTTGGCAGAAGTAAATGAAGTGGTAAGCAATGCAGGTTGGCTAAGTGCTTGAGATCCGTTTACAATGCAACCATTGGCATCGTTAACCGTTACACCATAAGCACCAGCCTGTAAGCCATATATATCTTCGCTAGTTGTACCGTTGCTCCAGTTAAAGTTATACGGAGGAATACCGCCATTAACTGTTATATCTATAGCCCCTGATGAATCGTTGAAACAGTTTAGGTTTTGGTATGAAGCTACACTTAAGAACAAAG
>JAFDYM010000137.1 GCA_018267435.1 Bacteroidota bacterium
AGTAGGGTGGTGTTGAATATACAAGAGGACGTAAATATGAGCTTACAAATAGCTCCATTAATATTGATATCGTTTATTGAAAATGCTTTTAAGCATTCGCGCCATACCATAAATGGGCAGGTGTACATAAAAGGTGATATAAAGGTAAATGGCAGTGTATTGACCTTAGACTTAGAGAACAGTTATAACCCCGAAATGCAGGATGTAAATTTGGTAAAACGTGAAGGAGGGGTAGGGCTTGAGATAACTAATAAGCGCCTACAAATGTTATATTTTGACAAGTATAAGATTGATGTGAATGAAGATAACGGCATTTATAAATTAAACCTGCAAATACAGCTATGAGTACTTATAACTGTGTAATAGTAGACGATGAACCAATGGCAAGGCAAATATTAGCTAGCTATTGTAGCAATATTAAATACCTGCAGGTGGTGGCTAGCTGCGAAAATGCATTTGAAGCCACTGAGGCTTTGGCAAAGCACCAAGTCGATATCCTGTTTTTGGATATAAATATGCCAGTAATAAGCGGCTTGAATTTTTTGAAAACACTGGCTCAGCCACCGCAGGTTATACTTACCACGGCATATAAGGAGTTTGCCCTAGAGGGCTTCGACTTAGGGGTGTGCGACTATCTGTTGAAACCTATATCCATCGAACGCTTTTTGAAGGCTGTACAGAAAGCTATAAAGGCCATTCCTGCTAAGGAAGAAAGCATAATGCCGCAAATGCCAAAGCCTGATGCCAAGCAGGATGAGTTGGTGTTTAGAACCGAAACCAAGGTGCTGAAAATACCGGTGCCCGAAGTACTATACTTAGAAGCGCAAGGCAATTACACCAATATAGTAACTACTAATGAGGAGTATAGGATATATACGCCTTTGTACAAAATAGAAGAGGAACTTGCTCCTTTACAGTTTTTGCGCATACACCGTTCTTATATTGTTTCGCTTTCGCGCATACGTTTGGCTGATGCCAATACCGTAAAGATTGGGGCTAAGGATTTGCCTATTGGTAGAATGTTCAAGGATAAGGTTAAGCAATGGATGAAATAAGTGTTTAATGGTATAAGTGTAAGTAGTTTTTTATATGTTTGAAAGTAAAGAGAAATAGCAATGCACACAGGTAAACGTTATACCCCTATCGAATTTATAAAGTGGACAAGGCGTGATATATATGTATTGGTAACTATGGCTACCATACCTACCTTACTTTATCATCTGGGCTATACCTTTATGGCATTCCCTTGGCAGCCAATAGCCATAGTGGGTACAGCTTTGGCATTTATTGTAGGGTTTAAAAACAATGCAAGTTATGGTAGGCTATGGGAGGCCCGCCAAATATATGGGGCCATTATTAACGATAGCCGCAGCTTTGCTTATACGTTACGCGATATATTAGGCGCCAGTCATCAACAGGCTACGCAAACTTTGTTTTATAGGCATTTTGCTTGTGCGGTATCAACTGCGCGAACCTCGCCCTTGGGAGAATATGCAGCGCAAAAGCAATCTTGAATTTCTAGAGGAACACTATCAAATACCCGAAAGGTTGGTAAGTGTAGAAGATGCCTTGAAACCATATTTGTCGCAATCGGAATTGGCTTATGTGCTGGGTAAAAAGAATAAGGCAACACAGCTAACTGCTATGCAATCGCAGCAAATAGCTGCTTTACGTAGCGAAGGTGTAATAAATGATTTTCAGTGGACACAACTGCAGCAGGCCTTAACCCGCCTTACAGATAGCCAAGGCCGTGCTGAAAGAATCAAAAACTTTCCTTATCCAAGAAACTTCTCTTCGGTAGCCACTTACCTTATGTTTATTTTTGTAGTTATTGCTCCGTTTGGCCTACTGCGCGAAATGGATAGCTTAGGTAATGGTACATTGCTGGAGGGGTATACTATTTGGTTCAATATACCTTTTATCACTTTTATTACATGGGCATTCCATACGTTGGATACCGTTGGCGAAAGTTCGGTTAACCCCTTTGAGGGCAGCGCCAACGATGTGCCTATTACTCAAATTAGTCGTACCATTGAAATAGATATGCGTGATATGCTAAATGAGCAAAACCTTCCGGAACCTATAACTGCCACCAATAACATCGTTTTATAGTATGAGTACTAAGCCGCTCCACCTTTTTTGTATACTACTAGGTTGTACTCCTAAAGGGCGCAATACCGAACAGCACGATGTGATGTTTGCCGTAGCTAGCAACATAGAAGAATTGTATGCCGAAATGAAGCTGTTTTGGTATAAGCCAATAGTAGAAGATATAGTTCAAGTTTTAAAGAAATCGATACAGGGTTTAGATAGTAAGGCCTTGAGTAATGAACTATTAGCCAAATGGAGTACGCGCGACAAGGTGCATATAGATGCATGGATGAAAGTGGAATATGTAGACGGATGTAAAGTGGTAATAGCACCTAAAAGCAATACCACATCCAATTCAGCCAAACTATACTTTGTAAACTTAGGCGGTTACAAGGAGGGCGAGTTTGAAGAGTTTCATAAGAAGATGTTTGTAGTGGCCAATAGTGTAACGGATGTTGCGGCAAAGCTTCGCCATCATCCTTTTATGAAAGAACATACTCCGCAAGCCTTGGGCACTAAAGCCAATGCACATTTTGATGATAAACACCATATTCAGTTTGAAGCGGATGATATAGTATGCGTGCAGGATATAGTGGGCTATAATATACAACTAGTGCCCGGCGCTAAATACATGGAAAATGAAACCATGATTGGCTATGTGCCGCTACAGTACAAGTAAGTTGGTTTAGGCTACAGGCTGTGCGCCCGCGGGAGACCCACGTTGGCGCTAAACGCTGCAGTACCGCGCCCAAAATGTATTCACATTTTATTTTTTGCCTTTAAGTTTTGCAGTTCTATACTTTTATTTGCGCGCAATTAAAACCACGCACCACTATGTTATTGTTAGATGGCAAAAAGCTAGCCGACGAGCTAAAGCAAGAAATAAAACTGGAAGTAGAACAACTTATAGCCGCAGGCGGTAAGCAGCCACATTTGGCAGCTATACTGGTGGGCAACGACGGCGGTAGCCTTACCTATGTAGGCCATAAGGTAAAGGCTTGCGATACGGTTGGGTTTAAAAGTACCTTGTTGCATTTTCCTGATGAGATAAGCGAAGAAGCATTGCTAGCTGAGGTGAAAAAGCTGAACGAAGATGCTGATGTAGATGGTTTTATAGTACAGTTGCCTTTGCCTAAGCATATTGATGCCGATAAGGTAATAATGGCCATAGACCCGAAAAAGGACGTGGATGGGTTTCACCCGGTAAACGTGGGGAAGGTTACACTTGGCTTGCCTGCTTATGTAAGTGCCACGCCACTTGGCATAACCAAGATACTTGAACGCTACAATATAGAAACCAGCGGTAAACACTGTGTAGTAATAGGCCGCAGTAATATAGTAGGCCGCCCCATGAGTATATTGATGAGCGGCACAGCCAAAACAGGTAATGCCACCGTTACGGTTTGCCATAGCCGTACTAAAAACCTGAAGGAGATAACCTTACAAGCAGATATAATAATAGCAGCTTTGGGTAAGCCGGAGTTTCTTACTGGCGACATGGTAAAAGAGGGGGCTGTGATTATAGATGTGGGTACTACCCGTGTAACCGACACAACAACTAAGGCGGGTTGGCGTTTAAAAGGTGATGTGAAATTTGATGAAGTATCGGCAAAGGCAAGTGCCATTACCCCCGTACCAGGTGGTGTGGGCCCAATGACGGTAGTTTCTTTAATACTTAACACCCTTAAAGCAGCTAAAAATGAAGTACAGTAATTTTACCCGTATTGCAGCATTTAGTTTAATAGGCACCCTAGTATTGCTTGCCTCGTGCAAGGAGCGCACCGGTAGTAAAACAGATACAGGTGCTACTAATAGCCCGAAAGGAAATCAAACCTATAGCGATAGTGCTACATCGTCGGTTAGGGTATACGATGAGAACGGTAAGGTTTGTATACAACAGAGTAGTACTTATTATCAATTAGTTGACTTTTATAAAGTAGACAAGAAAGTGCCGCTTTTGCTTAAGATAAAGAAGGTAGAGCTATGCTATGCCGACTCGAGCAATAAAGATAAAGTATACGAGATAGAAGCGCATAACTTGCCCGATAACGAACCAATAAGTTGGAAAGCAACATTGCCAGGTACCGAGTTGCAGGTAAAGGATAATACATTGCTACTTGTGCACGAGGGTGGCGATAACGAAGAGGACTATATAACACGCTATAATCTGCAAACAGGTGAAAGGGTATTTGGTAGTACCTATGGCGACTTGCGAATTGCCATTCCAAATGTGCGCGAGAAACGCTTTATGGGTTATACCAGCCAGCGTGCCGCAGGTGCTGCATTTAAGCAAGAAGAAAACCTATTGGGTTATATAGAATATGGCAAAGGCACTGCACCTATAAGCAAGCTAAAAGTGTACCTTAAACGTAGCGGCGTGGCAGATAAAATTCCTAACTACACGCCAGAAATGGTTTTTGTATCGCCAGGTGGTACAAATAGTGTAATGGATGATGGCAAGCAGCTGATACTGATGAAAGCAGATGAGAAGTATACTGCTGCCGATGTTAACGACTTTGCTTTGCAGCTAACATTCTATTTTGGCGATGATAACGAATCTACTGTAGTTACTATCCCTGTAAAAAATGATAAGGTAGATTTAGCGTCAGCTACTTACGATAAGCAGATATTTAACATAACTGAATAGGAGGCTTCTGCATCCTTAATCTAAGTTTAACCATCTTATTTACGTCATGCCTTTTAATTATGGGGCAAAGACTGTATTTTCATCGCTCTGAACACTGACACTTAAGCCTCATGAATAAATTTTTACTAGGATTTTTCCTATTGGTATTGTGCGTCCTGACCGTAACGGCACAAGTACCCCAAGGTTTTAATTACCAAGCTATAGCCCGAAATGCTTCCGGTAGCATTATTCCTAACCAAAACGTTTCGGTACGTATATCAATAAACGAGGGCTTAAGTCCTAGTTTTCCTGAATATCAAGAAACCCACCAAGTTACTACCAACCAGTTTGGTTTGTTTACCCTTAGGGTAGGTCAGGGCACAGTGGTTTCAGGTTCTTTTCCTAATATAGACTGGAGTACAGGTAATAAGTACCTTTTGGTTGAGTTTGACCCTGCTGGGGGTACTAACTTTTTGAATATGGGTATTACCCAGCTTTTAAGTGTACCTTATGCTTTATACGCCGAAACTTCTGGAGGTACTTCACTTCCTGGCCCTACAGGCCCTACTGGTCCGCAAGGTGCAGTAGGTAGTACAGGTGTGCCGGGGCCGCAAGGTGCACCTGGCGCTAACGGAGCTACCGGTGCCCAAGGCCCGCAAGGTGTAACTGGCCCTGCTGGCACTAACGGCACGGCTGGAGCTACAGGTGCCACAGGTCCGCAAGGTGTTATGGGTGTAACAGGCCCAACAGGTGCGCAAGGCCAAGCTGGTGTAGCAGGTGCTAATGGTGCCACCGGAGCTATTGGCCCTACTGGCCCTACTGGTGCTACTGGTGTAGGTGGTGGAGCAACTGGTCCTACGGGTGATACAGGCCCGCAAGGCCTTATAGGCCCTACTGGTGCAGTTGGTATACAAGGTGCTACAGGTGTTGCCGGTCCTACGGGCGATACTGGTGCGCAAGGCCCAGCAGGCATTAACGGTGCTACAGGAGCTACTGGCCCTACTGGTGCCACGGGTGTTGGCTTGGCGGGTGCTACAGGTGCTACAGGTGCCACAGGTGCCACTGGCGCAGGGGGCGGAGCTACTGGTCCTACCGGCGATACAGGTCCTCAAGGTGCTGTTGGCCCAACAGGTGCAACGGGTGCTGTGGGCACACAAGGCCCTACTGGTGCTACTGGGGCCATAGGTGCTACGGGCGCTACTGGCTTAGCGGGTGCTACTGGTGTACAGGGTATAGCAGGTCCAACGGGGCCAATAGGCGCTACTGGTGTACAAGGTATACCAGGTGTTACGGGGGCAACAGGTGCTATTGGTTTAACAGGCGCAACAGGTCCAACAGGTGCTACTGGTGTTGGTGTAACTGGCCCTACAGGTGCTACTGGCGCAGGTGGCGGTGCTACAGGCCCTACAGGTGCTACGGGCTTACAAGGTATAGCTGGCGCTACTGGTGCCACAGGTTTACAAGGCAATACTGGAGCAACTGGAGCTACGGGATTACAAGGAAATACAGGTTCTACAGGAGCAACAGGTAGCACAGGTGCGACAGGCACAACAGGTTCAACGGGCGCTACTGGAAATACTGGTTCAACAGGGGTCACAGGCTCTACAGGAGCAACTGGTGCAACTGGTGCAACAGGCAATACAGGCGCCACAGGCGTAACTGGAGCTACTGGTGTAACGGGTGCAACTGGTGCCACTGGAGTTACAGGTGCAACTGGTGCCACGGGTGCAACAGGTTCTACCGGAGCTACTGGTGTAACGGGTGCTACTGGTGCCACTGGAGTTACAGGTGCAACTGGTGCCACGGGTGTAACTGGGGCTACTGGCTCAACAGGTTCAACGGGCGCTACTGGAAATACTGGTTCAACTGGCGCCACAGGCGTAACTGGAGCTACTGGTGTAACAGGCGCTACTGGACCTACTGGCAGTACAGGCGCAACTGGTGCCACTGGAGTTACAGGTGCAACGGGAGCTACAGGAGCAACAGGCTCTATAGGAGCAACAGGTGCTACGGGTTCTACTGGAGCTACGGGCGCAACTGGAGTTACAGGTGCAACAGGCTCAACTGGTGCTACGGGTACTACTGGCTCAACGGGTAGTACAGGTTCAACCGGTGCCACTGGTGATACTGGTCCTATAGGTCCACAAGGTATTCAGGGCATTGCTGGTCCAACTGGAGCACAGGGCTTACAAGGTATAACTGGAGCTACTGGCTCAACTGGGGCAACAGGTTCTACAGGAGCTACGGGCGTAACTGGTGTAACCGGTGCTACAGGCGCCACAGGCGTAACTGGAGCTACTGGCGCAACAGGTTCTACTGGAGCTACGGGTGTAACTGGTAATACTGGTGCCACTGGGGCAACGGGTTCAACAGGTGCAACAGGCAACACAGGCGCCACTGGACCTACTGGCAGTACAGGCGTAACTGGTGCCACTGGAGCCACAGGTTCTACCGGAGCGACTGGTGTAACTGGAGCTACTGGCTCAACTGGTTCTACTGGTGCTACGGGTGTAACAGGAGTTACGGGTGCAACCGGTTCAACAGGTTCAACAGGTGCCACAGGGGCTACTGGAGCTACTGGAGTTACAGGCGCTACTGGCAGTACAGGTCCTACAGGTCCGGTGGGTTGTAGCGTAGCTAACTATGTTATTAAATCTACAGGTACATCTGCTACATGTAGCGTTATATACGACGATGGTACTAACGTAGGCATAGGTACTACTGCCTTGGCTGCCAAGTTGCATGTGTTTAGCAATGGTACATTAAGCACTCCTCAGATATTGGCATATGAAAATGCTTCAGATACTGCACGTATTCAGTTGATGAACAGCAATAGCACATCTAAATCATGGTTGCAAAACGGGTTTATACATGCTACAGTTGACTCTATGTCGCTTTATTCTATCCAATACGGCTCTACTTCAAATAACATATTTAACATCAACGGCAATAACAAGGTAGGGGTGCTTACGCAGAATCCTCGTACCCGTTTTGATGTAAATGGTGATATAGCATGGCGTTCGGCCACGCTTACGCTAAGCAATGGCGATAACAATAACATTAACGTGGAAACACAGAAGTTTTCATATTATCGTGTAGTAGGCCCTACTGCGGCATTTGCTGTAGGAGGTTTTCAAGGTGCTAGCGATGGCCGCGTACTTACCTTATATAATACTACTGCTTATGCTATGACAGTGTATCAAACTGGTGCTAGCGGTTCGGCGGGTACATCGGCTCCCAACCGTATTATTACAGGCGCAGGTGCCGATATAGTTATTTCAGCAGGCGGTGCAGTAACATTTCAATATAGCGTTGCCGATACTAAGTGGGTAGTTATTTCTACCAATAACATGCAGAATGCTTCTGGTGCTTATTGGACCACGTCGGGTAATGGCTCTACTTCTCCTTCTACCAATTATTTAGGTACTAGCGATGCAATAGATTTTGTGATACGTAC
>JAFDYM010000138.1 GCA_018267435.1 Bacteroidota bacterium
GGCGAAGAAAACCCTGCCAACCTGCGCACCCTGTTTGTGGTGCACCGCAGCAAGCACAAATAGCTTTTCTGCACCCATTACCATTGGTATCTGGCTGCGAAGTAAACTTTGAGTAACTTGCGCGCATGAACGATGCGGATATAAATGAGGAACTGAGTCTGGTGGCTAAAACCATTTTTGGCTTGGAAGATGTATTGGCCGAAGAGCTAAAGAAAGTTGGCGCGCGCGATATAGAGAAGCACAACCGTGCCGTAAGCTTTAAGGGCGACCTTGGCACTATATACAAGTGTAACCTGCACCTACGCACCGCCCTGCGTATATTGATACCTATAGCTAAGTTTGAGGCGAACAACGAATACGAATTATACAACGAGGTAAAGGCTATAGACTGGGAGCAATACCTAGGCGTAGATGACACCCTTGCTATTGATTGTGTGTTGAATACAGAACTGTTTACACACTCGCAGTATATATCGCAAAAAACGAAAGATGCGATAGTGGACCAGTTCCGCGAGAAGTACGACAAGCGCCCTAGTGTAGACCTTGATAAGCCTACAGTGCGCCTGCACGTGCATATATTCAACGATGTATGTACCATAGCGCTGGATAGCAGTGGAGAGAGCTTGCACAAGCGCGGCTATCGCGATAAAACAAACCTTGCACCTATTAACGAAGTGTTGGCTGCAGGCTTGGTACTGCTTAGTGGTTGGAACGGCAGAAGCAATTTCATCGACCCTATGTGTGGTTCGGGAACGATACTGATAGAAGCGGCATTGATAGCGGCAAACATACCACCGGGCTATTATAAAGAAGACTTCGGCTTTATGCGTTGGAAGCGCTACAAGGCATACAATGCCGAGCTATGGCAGAAGATATTTGATGCTGCAGTAGAGAAGATAGATAGCGTAACACCGAAGATATACGGCGGCGAGCTATCGCACAACGTGGCACGCAAAGCAAAGGAGAACGTAAAGCGCGCCAAGGTAGAAGATATGATACACATACGCGAAGGGGCCATGCAGGAGTTTGAAGCACCTGAAGGCGGTGGCGTAGTAATAGTAAACCCGCCTTATGGCGAGCGTATGGTGAAGGATGATATTGACGAGCTATACAAAGAGATAGGCGATACATTCAAGAAGCGCTTTAACGGCTACAACTGTTGGTTGATAACCAGCAATGCCGATGCGCTGAAGAAGATAGGCCTACGCCCATCGCGCCGTATACCTGTATTCAACGGTCAGTTGGAGTGCCGCTTTGTAAAGTACGAAATGTACCAAGGCAGCAAAAAGGCCAAGAAACAGAATAATGCTGAAGGCGCTAGCGAAGAATAAATAAAGAGTGCCCATAAAAAGGCACTTTTTTGTTTCAAATCTTTATCGTAATATTGCAATATACAAATTAACATGGGTACTACTAAAACCGACTTTTTTACTGCGGAGCAAAATGAACTGGCAGCCTTGGCCAAAGCCATAGGTCACCCTGCACGTATAGCTATACTTCAACATCTGCTGAAAGTAAATGCCTGTATATGCGGCGATATAGTGAGCGAATTGCCATTGGCACAGCCTACTGTTTCGCAACATTTAAAGGAGCTAAAGAATGTGGGTTTGATAAAAGGTAGCATAGAAGGCAATGCTATTTGCTATTGTATAGATGCAAAGGGCGTAGAGAAGCTACACAAGTATTTTGGCGGAATAGTAGATACCTTGAAGAAACAGAAAATAAATTGTTGTTAACTTAAATGCTATTATATGAAAATATCTGAAGTAAAAGACGTACTGGGCAAAGTAGAAACCGTAAGCTTTAGCCTGCCTGATGGCACTATGGTGCCTGAGCATTTCCACGTAACTGAAGTGGGCTTGGTAAGCAAGCACTTTATAGACTGTGGTGGCAAGGAACGCGTAGAGGAGGTTGTAAACTTTCAACTATGGAATGCCAACGACTACGACCATAGGCTAAAGCCGCAAAAGCTTTTGAATATTATAAACCTTTGCCAGCGCAAGCTTGATATACAAGGCGACTTTGAAGTAGAGGTAGAATACCAAAGCAGCACTATAGGCAAGTATAACCTGGGCTTTGATGGTAAGAACTTTCAACTGTTAAGCAAGCAAACTGCCTGCCTAGCTAGCGATAGCTGTGGTATACCAACTTTAGAACCTGTAAAAGAAGCTGCATCTTGCTGCACACCTGGTGGTGGCTGCTGCTAATATATAGCTATGAAAAAGGTATTGATACTTTGCACAGGCAATAGTTGCCGTAGTCAAATAGCTGAAGGGTATATAAAACACTTTGCGCAGGATAAGGCGCAGGTGTATAGCGCAGGCGTGGAAACACACGGCGTAAACCCTAAAGCCATTGCTACCATGCTGGAAGATGGTATAGACATAAGCGGCCACACCAGCAACCACGTGGATGAATACAAGGATATAGATTTCGACTACATTATAACCGTGTGCGATAATGCGCAGGAGCGCTGCCCCTACATAGCAGGTAATGCCAAGCGCATACATTACAACTTTCCCGACCCTGCCAAGGCTAAGGGTACCGATGCTGAAATAGAAATGGAATTTGCTAGGGTTAGGGATA
>JAFDYM010000139.1 GCA_018267435.1 Bacteroidota bacterium
ATTCAATGCTAATAGGGCAGCCACTACGGGTAATACACCTGCCACTAACAAGGCTTGCTTGTATAACAGAAATGCAACAAAGGGAAAGACCAATATCAAGTTCTCTGCTATGCGCAGCTTGCTGTATTGTGCATCGCCAAAGGTAGTTTTCAAAAACTCGCAGCGCTTGGTTTCAGCCAAGGGAGATAATAACGTTAATGCTAGTAGCGGATAGATGTATTGCGCATATTGGCTTTTGCTGAATAGGTAGTACGATAAGCCTACAAACGCTGCCACTATCAGCACATAGCCCAGTACAGGCGGCAGACCTGCATCGCGCAGCTTGCGGTTGTTCATGCGGCATTGTAGCAGCAGATATTCTTTCATGGCTTAGGGTTGCTGTAGCAAATAACGGCAACAGATTTCACTTGTTGCAATGTATGTGTTAGTTGTGGATTGGCTTTACAAATTTTGGGAGAAGGGTTTTCCGACTATATCATTTATTTTTTAGGCATTACAAACAAGCTACCTTTACTGTAATGGCCTAACCAGTAAGATGTATCACCCATAATGATACTTGTTACACCTCCCGCATTTAATTCAAACTTTGCTTTCTTATTCTCTACGGTACACACACCAGTGTAGGAACAAGGAAGGTTCTCAAAGTCGTAATGATAGGCGTGTCCATCTATTGGTTTACTTTCATTTATTATATGCTCTATTTGCTTTGTGCTCAGGTTCCATTCCGCACACCTATCTTTATAATCGTTATAGAAGGTATGGTTAGAATCCCATTGTTTTTCAGTACTCAGCACATGATACTTATTATGTTTAGTGCTGAGCATAAAGCTAGATATTATGTATACTAATACCACTGTTGCGCCCATTCTTTTCATATAGTTAAAGTAGTATTTATTTAGCGGTGTAAACAGTATTATTGAATACGAGTACATAAGTAAAATTTCAACAGGAAGGTCGCCCGTGGGAACCAACAGTAGGAGAGATGCGCCGCAGTACCGCGCATAATAGGGGCGAAGGCGAGGGGCGTGGGATGAGGGAAATACAATGGCGCCAACCTCTTAAACATCTTCTTAGCGTCTTCGTGCCTTTGTGGTTACTATATGCCTTCTTAAAAACAAAAAAACTCCCGCAGTTTGCACTACGGGAGCTTTGGTTATGATTTCGGAATTAGATCAACACTATTCAGCGTTGCCTTCTTCTTTGTCAAGTTTCGACTTAAGAGCGCTTAGTGCGCTAAGATCGCCAAGGGTAGTTTTCTGAACATCTTTGTTCATAGTCTTCACCGTTTTGCTAGTCTTTTCGCGTTCTGCTTTCTTCTCTTTTTTCTCTTCTTCTATTTCCTTAGCAGTAGCTTCTTCCCATATACGAGCGTGAGATACGATGATCTTCTTATCGTTACGGTTGAACTCTATTACTTTGAACTCAGCCTTCTCATCAGCAGCTAGTGTACCACCAGTTTGCTTAGAAAGGTGTTTTTTAGGAGAGAATGCTTCAAGGCCGTAAGGCAACAATACTGTAGCGCCTTTTTCCTCTACGTTAAGCACAGTAGCTTCGTGAACTGAACCTACAGGGAATACGTTTTCGAATGTATCCCATGGATCTTCTTCAATCTGCTTGTGGCCTAGGGTAAGCTTACGGTTTTCGTTGTCTATATCTAGTACAACTACTTCTATTTCGTTACCTACTTTAGTGTACTCGCTTGGGTGGTTAAAGCGCTTAGTCCAGCTAAGGTCGCTTACGTGTACCATGCCACCAATACCTTCGCTTAGTTCAACAAACACGCCGAATGGAGTGATGTTTTTAACTAGGCCTTTGGTACGTGTACCTACAGGGAATTTGTTAGCTATCTGCGTCCAAGGATCTTCTGTTAAGCGCTTCAAGCTCAAGCTCATTTTCCTTTCTTCGCGGTTGATGGTCATTACCACAGCTTCGTGCGTATCGCCTAAGTGGAAGAACTCGCGGCTGTTAACCGGTGTGTTGCTCCATGATACTTCCGATACGTGGATAAGGCCTTCTACGCCTGGGGTTATTTCCAAGAAAGCACCGTAGTCTTCTACGTTCACTATCTTGCCGCTTACTTTGCTACCTACATCGATATCCTTATCTAGGGTATCCCATGGGTGGCTCTGTAGTTGCTTCAAGCCTAATGATATACGCTTCTTGTTATCATCGTAATCCAATACAACTACGTTCAATTTCTGGTTCAACTCAAGCACCTCTTTAGGGTGGCTTATGCGGCCCCACGAAATATCAGTGATGTACAATAGACCGTCTACGCCGCCAAGGTCGATGAACGCACCGAAATCGGTAATGTTCTTGATAGTGCCTTCCAATACTTGACCTTTTTCCAATTTACCGATGATAGCTTCGCGTTGTGCTTCGATATCAGACTCGATAAGGGCTTTGTGAGATACAACTGCATTCTTGATAGCCTCGTTGATTTTAACCACTTTAAGTTCCATGGTTTTGCCAACGTACACATCGTAGTCAGTAATAGGTTTAACGTCGATTTGCGAACCTGGTAGGAATGTTTCCATACCGAATACGTTTGCAATAAGACCGCCTTTAGTTTTAGAGATGATTTTACCGGTAACCACGTTGCCATTGGCATGTGCTTCCACGATTTCATCCCATGCCTTAAGCATACGGGCATTTTTACGGCTAAGTATCAAGTGGCCGCCTTTGTCTTCTTTGTTCACTACGTATACGTCGTATACTTGGCCAGCGGCTAAGTCTTCCACGTCGCGGAATTCAGAAAGTGGCACTAGACCATCTGATTTGAAACCGATGTTAAGTACAACGTCGGTACCAGTTACGGCTACTACGCTACCTTTTACAATCTGGTCGTTTTCTACAGTAGTAAGGGTCTTCTCGTATATCTCATCGTATTTTTTACGATCAGCTTCCGAGTAGCTTACTACGTTGCGCTTGTCAACCGACCAATCGAAGTCGTCGTGCGCGGTTGCAGCTGGGCTGCTGTTTAGGTTTTCTGACATAATGTATGTGCAGTAGGTGTTTGTTTATTCTCGCACCTTGGGGCGAGTTTGGATGCTTTCTATCCCAATGCCAATACGGCGGGCTTCAAAAACGGAGCGCAAAAGTACAGAATTTTGCTTGTTTTTGCTAATGTTTTCAGCGAATATGCTGATGGTTGATTATCAGGGAGATAAAATACGTTTGGAGGTTTAGTAATACAAATGGTACGCAGATGACGCTGATGGTTATGATTCATTTTATTAAATCCGTGTTATCTGTGGTAAAACATTTTTTGTATTTAACCAGTTGCAAAATTGTATTCTTCCCCTTGTTAAATTCAATAATTCACTACCTTAGCATCTGTAAATGAAAAACATTCCTACTTGTTGTTGCTGTTGTTGTGGCGCCACCGGCGGGGGGATTTTATTTTTATTAGCATAGTATATAGTCTAATCAATATAGTACAGAACCCTTCGCATAGCAGCGAGGGGTTTTGTGTTTTTAATAGTTTGATAATGAGAAATGTAAATGTAGATTTTGGCAAATTGCCTAGTAAACACAAGGCCAACGACTTTGCGGGCCAGGTGTTCGAGTACCTGTTCCCCAGCGTAACCGATGTGCCGCTTGAGCATTTTCGCGATAGCCAAAAGCGCATTATTGAGGCCAATCTACTGCAATTGCTGCGCCCTGTAGAGTCTAAACTTCCTGCTTTGGTAGAGGACATTGCCGCCAAGTTCTTTGTAGAGCTAGAAAATGTGTTCGACAGATTGGTGGCCGATGCCCGCTTTTTTGTAGAGAGCGACCCAGCTGCCGACTGTATAGAGGAGGTGATAGTTGCCTACCCTGGCTTCTATGCCATATCGGTCTTCCGCGTAGCGCATATATTATACGATTTGAAGGTACCTATTCTTCCTCGTCTGCTTACCGAGCATGCCCACACGCAAACGGGCATCGACATTCACCCTGGTGCTACCATCGGCGTACCTTTCTTTATAGACCACGGCACGGGCATAGTGGTGGGCCAAACCACGCTTATCGGCAACCGCGTAAAGCTGTACCAAGGTGTAACGCTGGGTGCCTTGGCCGTGCGTAAGGAGGCACAGGGCCAAAAGCGCCACCCTACTATAGAGGACAACGTAATTATCTACGCCGGTAGCTGCATACTGGGCGGCGACACCACCGTGGGCAACGATAGCGTAATAGGCGGCAACGTATGGCTAACCGAAAGCGTGCTACCTTATTCTATAGTATATACACAGACGGATACGCGCATACGCGACAAATCTGAAATGAGGGAAGTTATTGACTACGTCATTTAAAAGGAATGGAACGCTGATTGTTTATGATCCTTATGATGGATGAGGAGGATGAATAAATCGGTATTCTGCACTAATATTACAGCCAATTGTATTTATCATAAATAACCATCAAAACCATAATAGATCAGCGTTCTATTTAACCCATATAAAAATGAAAGCTCTCAACATACTTGAAACAATAGGCAACACGCCGCACTTATTAATAAACAAGCTATTCGGCAACACCCACGAGGTATGGGTAAAGCTAGAGCGCAGCAACCCTGGCGGCAGCATTAAAGACCGTATAGCCCTAGCTATGATAGAAGATGCCGAGGCCAAAGGCCTGTTGAAGGAAGGCAGCACTATTATAGAACCTACATCGGGTAACACGGGTATAGGCTTGGCCATGGTGGCGGCTGTAAAAGGCTACAAGTTAGTACTGGTAATGCCAGAGTCGATGAGCGTGGAGCGCAGAAGGCTGATGAAGGCCTATGGCGCTACCTTTGAACTTACCCCGCGCGAAAAGGGCATGAAGGGTGCTATAGAAAAGGCCAAGGAACTGAACGCCGCTACGCCGAACAGTTGGATACCACAGCAGTTCGATAACCCTGCTAATATAGACATACACACCCGCACTACGGCGCAGGAAATAATAGCCGATTTCCCTGAAGGTATCGACTACCTGATAACAGGTGTGGGCACGGGCGGCCACATAAGCGGTGTGGGCAAGGTACTAAAAGCTAAGTTCCCTAACTTGAAGATATACGCCGTAGAGCCGGCACTATCGCCAGTTATAAGCGGCGGACAA
>JAFDYM010000013.1 GCA_018267435.1 Bacteroidota bacterium
ACACACATTTTCGATGTAGTAATAATAGGCGGCGGCGTAACGGGCGTAAGTACTGCGCTACAACTACAAAAGGCAGGTAAAAACTGTATACTGATAGAGGCGCAGAACCTCTGCTTCGGCACTACAGGTGGTACTACGGCGCACCTTAATACGGTGCTTGATGAATCGTACGACCGCATTATAAAAAACCACGGCGAGGCTAATGCCAAGCGCGTGGCCGATACGGCACGCAATGCTATGGAGCGCATACGCCGAAACATAGAAGAGTACAATATTGACTGCGACTACAAGGAAGTGCGCGGCTACATGTACGCACAAACCGATACGCAAGCCGAAGAGCTACAAAAGATATTGGAAGGCACGAAGCAAGTGGGCGTGCAAATGGAATATACCGATGCCATACCTGTAACCATCCCTTTTCAAAAGGCTGTTGTGTTTGAAAAACAGGCGCAGTTCAACCCTATCAAATATCTATACGGCATAGCCGAGGCATTTGAAAATGCAGGCGGAATAATATTGCAGGAGTGTCGCGCTACCGATGTAACAGTTACCGATGGCGTGGCTGTTGTTTCTACCAATAAAACAGAGGTTCGCGCCCGCAACGTGGTGTACGCTACGCACATACCGCCAGGCGTAAACGTGCTGCACTTTACCTGCGCACCATACCGCAGCTATGCTATGGCCGTAAAGCTAACTGACAAGAACTACCCCGATGGTTTGGCCTATGATATGTACGACCCTTACCGCTATTACCGCACACAGGTAATAGAAGGTGAACGCTACCTAATAGCCGGCGGCGAAGACCATAAAACAGCGCACGAAATAAACACCGAAAAATGCTTCCGCGAACTGGAAGCATACGTTAGGCAATTTTTTAATGTAGAATCAGTACCATTTAAGTGGAGCAGCCAGTACTTTCAATCAGCCGATGGCCTGCCATATATAGGGCACCTACCCGGCAACCCCGATAATGTGTATGTGGCTACGGGCTTCGGTGGCAATGGCTTTACGCATGGCACTACTGCTGCTAGCATTATTGCCGACCTGATATGCACGGGCAAAAGCGAGTACGCCGACCTATACAGCCCCGCGCGTGTAAAGCCGATAGCGGGCTTTGAAAACATAGTGAAGGAAGCCGCAGATGTTGTAAGCAGCTTGATAGTGGGGTGGCTGCATACCGATAAGCTGAACGAGCTAGTGGACCTAGCGCGCGGTGATGGCAAAGTGGTGAACTACGATGGCAAAAAAATAGGCGTGTATAAAGATGAAGTAGGCAAGCTGTATGCAGTCAATCCATCGTGCCCGCATATACAGTGCTCGGTAAGTTGGAACACCTGCGAGAAGACGTGGGACTGCCCTTGCCACGGCTCGCGCTTCTCGTTTACTGGCGGCATGGTTACCGGCCCTGCGCGTAAAGACCTTCAACAAATTGATTTACGAAAAGACAGCTAATGATATTCGCCCTACCCATAGCCATACTTACCAAGCGCTATATCTGCGTGCGCTACAGCCGTGTATGGTTCCGAAAATCAGTATTTGAAAATGACATAAAACGATTGCAGCAATGGCCACTAAAAATAAAGCAGTACCCGCACCCAAAGGCAAACCTAAAAGCCAGCCCGCACAGCACCAGCGCAGGCAGCCCGGGCACGAGCACCGCATGGAACCGCAGCCCGAATATATACGCGAAGGATATGTAGGCAGCGGAAAGCTGCGCGATAAGGTAGCTATAGTTACAGGTGGCGATAGTGGCATTGGCCGCGCCGTGGCAGTACACTTTGCCCGCGAAGGTGCCAATGTGGTAATAGCCTATTACAACGAGCATAAGGATGCCGAGCAAACACAACAACTAGTAAGGCAAGAAGGAAGGGAGTGTACCTTGCTGGCAGGCGATTTGGGTAAGGTTACCTTCTGCAAAAAAGTAGTAGCGGCTACTGTAAAGCAATATGGCAGAATAGATATACTAGTGAACAACGCGGCAGAGCAGTATTACAGCAAAGAGTTTACAGAGCTAAGCGATGCACAAATAGAGAAGACATTCAACAGCAATATATTTTCAATGTTCTACATAACGCGCGAAGCCGTTGAACATATGCCTATAGATAGCGCTATAGTAAACACCACCTCGGTAACAGCATACAGGGGCAGTCCGCACTTAATGGACTATGCTTCTACCAAAGGTGCCATACTTGCGTTTACACGCTCGCTAAGCGGTAATTTAATAGAGAAGGGCATACGTGTAAACGGTGTAGCGCCAGGCCCTATATGGACGCCACTGATACCTGCATCATTCCCTGCCGAGAAAGTGAAAAAATTTGGCAAAGACCAACCTATGAAACGTGCAGGTCAGCCATCGGAGGTAGCGCCATGCTATGTGTTCCTAGCCAGCGAAGACGCTAGCTATATGACAGGGCAAGTGCTGCACCCTAATGGTGGCGAAATAATTGGAGGATAAAGGTTTCTTCCCCATACCACCCCGTTTAACTTTTGTTAGATGGAAGCCTAGCCCCATTTAACACAAAGCAGGATGGCACAATGATTTAAACCTTTCTATACATTAATTAACCAACCTAAAATATAGAGACATGGACAAGTTAGAAATTCAAGGCCGTTGGAACGAGCTGAAAGGTAAAGTAAAGAAAGCTTATGCAGATTTGACAGAAGATGATTTGACATACGCTGAAGGCCAAGAAGATGAGCTAATAGGCAAGATACAGAAGAAGACAGGCAAAGGCCGCGAGGAACTAGTGAAGTGGATTAATAGCCTATAAGATTTTAGTAAATGCGCATAACGCGCAGATACAAGCCGCGAGTTTAAACCTCGCGGTTTTTTGTTTTTGGAATAAGTTCACAACAGATTAAGCAGATAATAAAATTTTTCAATTTGATTAATCAGTTTAATCTGTTGTGAAAAAACTTGTGCTTCGACCTTGGCGCACCTTTTGCACTTCTACATACAAATACCTTGTAAAGTGAAGACGGAAGAACTACAACTGCTAAGGGAGCAGGCCAAGAAGATGAAGTTGGTGTACACCAGCGATAGCACGCCGGGCTATACGCGCAAGCGCAGGGGCAAGGCATCGTTCAGCTATGTAGATTGGAACGGCAAGCGCGTAACAGATAAGGAAACATTGCAGCGCATAAAGAGCCTAGTAATACCACCTGCATGGGAACGTGTATGGATAAGCCCGAAAGAGAACGGCCACCTACAAGCCACAGGCTACGATGTAGCTGGGCGCAAGCAGTATAAGTACCACGCCAAGTGGGGCGAGGCGCGCAACGCCCGCAAGCATAACCGCATGGCGGAGTTTGGTAAGGCATTGCCATCATTACGTAAGCAGGTGATACAGGACTTGAACAAGCGCGAGTTTGTGAAGGATAAGGTAGTAGCACTGGCCATCAGCGTAATGGATAAAACGTTCATCCGCATTGGCAACAGTGCATACACCAAGCTATACGGCTCGTATGGTTTAACCAGTCTGCGCAACAAGCACATAGATATTAAGGGCAACAAAATGAGCATATCCTTTAAAGGCAAGAAGGGTGTGCAGCAAGATATAACCCTAACGCATGGCAGGCTAGCAAGGCTATTGAAGAAGCTGAAAGATATGCCGGGTCAGGAACTGTTTCAATACATAGACGAAGAGGGCAACAAGCGCAGTATCGATTCGGGATTGATAAACGAATATATAAGCACGCACACGGGCAGCGACTTTACAGCGAAGGATTTCCGCACCTGGTGGGGCACCGTAAGTGCTGCCGCCTACCTAGCCGAGTGCGAAATATGCGAGAACAAAACACAGGCAGCGAAGACTATAGTAGCAACGCTTGATTTTGTAGCGCGCAAGCTAGGCAACACACGTACCGTATGTAAAAAGTACTACGTACACCCAAGGCTGCTTGAAGAATATGAAACAGGTGAACTAGAGAAATACTTGGATAAATTCCGCCATATAAAAACACAAGATGAAGAAGCACTGCTGAAGGCAGAAGAAAAAATCATCATGGATTTTATAGAGAAGGAATGCACCTTTAAAAAGAAAGCCGCATAGCCAAACCCATTTGGCTACCACCTATGTTGCCTACTGGTTTAATAGGTTCTACACTTGGTGCAAAGCTAAGCGTAGGGCGGGCTTCTAATGCTTTGCGCAAGTACTTGTTAGATGTACCCAATTGCACCGCACCAACAATGGTAAGCGGAATACCTGCCGCCAAAAATATACTGCCTGCGGCAATGGCTCCACCGCCGTGGTCGCCATAATTATACTGTGGAGAGTTATAACTATAGTTATAGTTTCTAGCATAGTAAAGTTCGTTGCTAGATATACCACCTGCCAATAGTGAAACACCTAATACCACAAACGGCACACCTATCGAAGTACATATAGTGCCCTTCAGTTTTCTTCGGTTATAGATGCGCATATACTTATCGTAGTCGTTCTCTATTGGCTTGTATTTGTCGTAGCCAGTAGTTAAGGGCTGTATAGCAAGGTAAGTAGCGGGGCTAGGTGCCGTAGCCTTAAATACATCTTTTACACCGTTGGCGTACTTAATCATAAACACATCATTTTTGCGCACCTCATAAGCAGGGCCATCGGGGTTATCGCTGCGCTTGTACTTTATAGTTTCCAAGCCTACCTCGGTTATTTTCACATTCACCTCATCACCGTTGCGGTATATCATTACATCTTGCGCATGGGTACAGTAAGTAAGCAGCAGTGCAGTAACAGCTAATATTGTTTTAATCGTTGCTTTCATAGTGTAGGTTTATCATTCTAAGGTATGAATAACTTTTTAGATTGAAAAAATTGCAGGTATGAATTACCGTGAAAGAGGTAGAACCGCGCAGCCTACACTACCTTTAGGGAGAGATGATGCGAAGCATCATGGAGGTTAAGGCTGCGCTACGCCAACAAAAAAGGCTCACCGATTTCTCGATAAGCCTTTTCTATAGTTATACGCTGTGCTACCCTCTAACTCCCTAAAGGGGGACCGCACAGCTTATTTACGTTTTACTTAAAGCTCCAATCGTAGGTATCTAGTTTGCTTACGCACAGTTTCAATAGGTCGATGTTGCCTTTTATATCTTCTTTATGCGCCATTTCTATTACCGAGTGTATATGGCGGGTAGGTATGCTTACCGCACCTGCTATAGTACCAAATTTGGCCATGCGCTGCATGCCCGCAGTATCGGTACCGCCTGCAGGTAGCAATTCATTCTGCCACTTCATGTTATTGTTGTTGGCTAACTCTTTCATATACTTCACCATGCGGTAGTCGCATATAGCCGAGGCGTCCATTACCTTAATGGCTACACCTTCGCCTAACTTGGTTACTTGCTCCTCGGGCTTAGCACCTGGGGTATCGAAAGCTATGGTAGTATCTATACAGAAACTGAAGTGCGGGTTAACGTGGTGTGCCGCTACTTGTGCGCCGCGTATGCCTACTTCCTCCTGCACGGTAAACACAGCGTGGAAGTCGTATGGTATTTCTTTGCCTTTCAGTTCTTTCAATGTTTCTATCAATATAAATACCGCTACACGGTTATCAAGGCTCTTGCAGTTTACGCAGTCGCCCATCTCTATCAGTTCGCGGTCGCGGGTTACTACGTTGCCCACTTCTACTATCTTCACTACCTCTTCTTTCTTCATACCAAGGTCTATAAAGAAGTCGGTAAGCTGTAATGATTTGCCGCGCTCCTCAGGGCTCATTAAGTGTATAGGCTTGGTGCCCATTACACCTATCACATCCTTTTTACCATGTATTACTACGCGCTGCGCAGTTAACGTCTTCGGGTCGAAGCCGCCAAGTGGGTGGAAGCGTAGGAAACCGTTATCATCTATATGGCTTACTATAAAGCCTATCTCATCCATGTGGGCGGCGGCCATTACCGGCTTCTCGCTGCTCTTGACTTTCTTCAAGGCTATTAGGTTGCCCATGTTGTCAACGGTTATGCTATCTACCACACCGTTTAGTTCTTTGGTTACTAGTTCCCTTACTTTTTGCTCGTGGCCGGGTACACCTGGCACCTCGCATATCTGCTTCAATAAAGCTACGTTAATCGACATTTGATATTTGTTGTTTAGACAGCAAATATGCTAATAACAAGGGCAATAGGCAAACCGAAAGAGGGCGCGGTATTAGCCTTTCAAGCATAACAGTGGGGGGGTACCCAACTTTTAAAAAACTGCTACCTCCCCCCTTCAATAAGAAATTGATTATTAGTAGATTGTAAAAATTAGTTGGGAACACCCCCCATTCGCCAAATCTGCGAAGAAGCATTTAGCCGTACAAAATGCCCAACAGATTTGAAATGCTATCAAACAAAAATGGTTGACGCTAAGGCCAACCATTCGTATTATATCAATTTCGGCGAGTGAGGACACTCGCCGATAGTAGTATAGTGATTCTTTGCCGTCTGCTTTAGCTGGCGGCAATATGTTATTGCGCCAATGTAAACCTAAGCTTGATACCGCCCGCTGTGTTGGTGGTAGGGTAGCTGGTAGATATTTTAGGTATGGTGCGTGTTTGGTTAAAGAATATTTGAATGTTCAAGCTCTTGCTAATGATATAATCGATAGTAGGGTTGATGGTGTAGGTAGTTGAACCTTGGGTTATTTGCGGCAACGATTCATCTACACGGTGGTTGATGGTAACGTTATCGCGCCAGCTAAAATCAAAGCGGAAGCTAAGGTCATTATCCAAACGTACTTTCTTACCCTTTATCTTTATAGGTAGTTTCAAGCCCTTAATCTTATAACCTGCGCCTATCGAGAACTGCTTGGTCTGCATTTCTATCATTTGGAAATCGGCGAAGTTCATCGTCATGGTGCGGCTGGTCTTGTAGTCTACCTTGGCAGTTAAGTTGTTCTTAAAGGTCATATCTACGCCCAATAGCGGCGATAGCTGTTCGTTCATAACTATACTAGGCATACTGTAGAACGAGTAGTAGTTACCGTTCAGCGAGTCTATTCTATTAGGGTTCAACAGTTCACCACCGCCGCGGTAATCTAAGTTGGTTTGGAAACTGTTGACCGTAAGGGTAGAGCTATAGCCGTGTGTAATGGTAAAGTTGGCAAATATCTTCTGCATCCATTTAAACTTATTGAAGCCGTTATAGCTTATGCGCCAGTTAGGCAGCGGCATAGCCTTGAACGGATTCAAGTTTATCTTGTTCGGGTCGGCCTTGGTATATGCTGCCAAGAAAGCCGGTATCAATACATCTTGCGACTTAGGACCATAACCTTTGGCAAAATCTTGGTTATATGTTGAATCGCTTGGGTTGTAATATCGCGAGCCATCGTAGTCAGGATTCTGCGCAGCTAAACGTTCAGATATAATAGAGCGGTACGACTCAAAATCTCGATATATCTGCGAGAAGCCTTGCTTATCTATTTTGGTAAACGAGGTTTGTACTGGCAAATACGATATACTGTACGAGCCTGCATCTACCGGATTCAAGTGCGCAAAGTAGCCAGTGCCAGGCTCGCCCATATACTTGAAGAACTGCGAATGGTTTACCGTTTTATCTACAAAGAAGCTAAGGTCAATCTTCAAGTCGGCCCATGGCTCAAGCGTAGCAGTTACATCCAATCGCTGCGAGCGTGTTTGCGTAAACTTCTGGTTAAGCAAGGTATCCTGCACTATCCAGCCTTTGCGTGCAGCTTCATCAAGCCAGTTATCGCGGCTTATTTTATCTACACCGTAAAAGAACCTATCGCCCGGCTGGCCACCAAAGCTAAAGTCGTAGCCTGGCGCGCTGCGCAAATCTTTATTGGTAGTAAAGCCACCACTCGAAACCTGGTTACCCAATATTTGCGAATAGCCCGTAAAGCCCGGCAGTATGGTGCTCTTGTTCTCCTTGTATTCTATCGATACACGCTTTAACATCAATAGCGGTCTCATAACCGTACTTATAAACGGATTGGCTGGCGCCTGCTTGCTGGCATAGTCTTTCTTCTTCTGCTTCAAGCTTTTCTTGGTCGTCTTCAGCTCGGTCATATATCGCCATACATCTGGCGCATACTTAGCCTTCTTCTTGTCTTCGCGCAGCCTTTCCTGTTTTACCTTCAGTGCCTTCAATTCGTTCTGCGGCTTCTCCTTGGCTTTATCCTTTTTAGGCGTGCGTGCTACCTCGCGCTTTTTAGCAGCTATGGCTTTGCGGTTTGCCTTTAGTTCGTTGCGTACACGTAGCTGTTCGTTTTCTATTTTGCGCTGTATGGTAGTATCTACTGCTGCTTTCTCTTTGGCATCGGCTAAGTTCTTTTCGGCATTTGCCTTCTTCTCCTGTAGCTTCTCTATTTCGCCTTTTATCTTCTCGCGTGCGTTCTGTGTAGCCTTACGCTTTTGGTCGTTGGCTTTTTTATCGCCCACACTTGGGTTAGGCGAGTTATAGGTACGTAAGAAAGGTACTTTATCGTATATCTTCTTAAAGTTAAGGTCAACCTTAGCTCGGTCGTTCTGCGAGTTGCTTATAATGTTGCCTAGGGTGTTCTGCCTTAGTTTACCTGTAGCAGTATCAAGCTGCCAAGGCATGGCCGTCCATGTATACGACGATGCAAAGCCCACATTCGCCGTTATAAAGTCGAACACAGGTAGCTTGTTTATAGGCAGGTTATAGTTAACAGCAAGTGTTTGGTTATAGTTGGTATTACGGCCACCCATACCCACATTGCTCCATATCTCATCACGTTCAGCCTTGGTATCTATTTTGCCATCTGGTTCATCTATACGCGCATTGTTACTGGCTGCATAGTCTATACTTAAGCTACGGAAAGGGTTATACTTAAACGCATAGGTTCTGTTCCACCTAAAGTTTTTACTGTAAGTAGTAGGTATGGCAAAGTCTACCTCGCCTAGTGGGCGCAGGCGTATTTCGGTAAAGTCTCGGTTCCACTCGCTGCTTACGGCAAGTGTACTTGGCATAGGGTTAAAGTTGAAGTCCTTTATAATATCGGCCCACTTGCTCTTGGTCTTCATCTTCTTGAACGGCAACCATTCTTTCGATTGCGGGGCAAAGCTCCAGGCTATTACACCCAACCAGTTTTTGCGCGAGTTCTTTTCTATAAATGGATCGCTGAACAATACCTCGTTAAATGAATAAGTAAAGTTGAAGTTGCCAGGGTCGTATATATGCGGTGCCTTGGCTTTGGTTTGCGGTACTATACGCACACCGCTAAAGTTGTAGCCCCTGCGTGTATTAATGGTTTGCACCTGCGCGCGGTACTTGCGCGCACTATCGCTACCTATAGTGGTTTTAATATTCTCAATCATATCCTTGGTTTGGATATCGTATTGATAAGGATCAAACTCCGGCGTACTGAATATTTGAGAATACGCACCATAGAACGGTATACGCACGCCCCACTTCTCGGGGAAGAAACGACCAACTTCAATATTGCTACTAAAGTCGTACTGATACATATTGTCCTTATAGCGCTGGTCTATTTTTTGTTCTACTTGGCCGAAACCGCGCGTGTGCATGGCACCGCTTAGGTTTATGTTACCTAAGTCGGCCAGCTTAATGCTTACGGTACCTAGTGCCGCCATACCGCCAAACTCTTCGAAGCCGCTTACGCGCATTTCGTTAAACCATACTTCCACACACTTAGGCAATCCATCATCACCATCGGCCAGCGGGTTGTTAGGGTCCGACTTCGATGGGTTCCTAATACCCAACATCATGGTTTTTACACTACCTATATCGGGGTTACCTATTATGCTTATGCGCATACCTCTTGAATCGAGCCCACTATATAATGCTGTACGCGAGAAGTCGGCAGCGTTACGCGCCATCTTCAGGTTTATAAAGTCTTGCAGTGTAAGGGTTACCTCGTTGCTATCGGGCC
>JAFDYM010000140.1 GCA_018267435.1 Bacteroidota bacterium
CAAGCCAAAATTATAACTTCGCGCTTACTATCATTCTTTGCTTTAGGCAAGCTTTCTAAATTAAAGTCCATCAATCCGTTATGCCCTGTAAAACAACATAGCCCAGAAAGACCTCCAAACGGTATTTCTGAGCTATCAGCCTTTACGCTACATACCAAATTGCCGGCACTAGCGTTCAAAAAATCGATGGTGCATTCCTTCATATTTGCTCCATTGTATGCGTCTGCCAGCATATAAACCCCAGTAGTTTTATGCTTAAAAAGAATGCGCTCAAGTATTATGGCAGTGGGTTTTGTCCATTTTTTCACTACCTGCCAATCATTCGATTTACTAAAGAAGGTCTTAACACCATAGCCACAACCCCAATATAAATTATTGCCAGGGTCTTGGCCATTCCCAATCTTCTCTGGCACCTTAACTATACCTTGGTTTACGTTATCGCATAGTGGTACAAATACGTGTATATTGCCCAGTGCATGGGAGAGGAGTGGAGCCCAAAAGGAGAGAAGTAGTAGGTAAAAGCTTTGTTTCATACTTGAAAAACGAAGCTTCTACCCAAATATTTCCAATTAAACGGTTGCTTCTGCCCTTTCGGCAAGCAAATTTTCAAACTGTGGCAGCGCATTTACCAGCTGGCTGAACGAATCGATTACAAAGTATTCGTTTTGAATAACATCGTTCCTAAATTGGTGATTTAAAACCCTTTCCAAGTCAAAAGGCGTTTTTACCGATTCATTACCTAATGCATGTAGGGTTTCGCCTTTCGATGATATAATACCTGCACCGTATATTTTTAGTTTACCCTCTTCTTGAATTAAACCAAACTCGATAGTAAACCAGTATAGGCGCTCAATTTGATCAATGATAGCCTGATTACCTGCATGCTTTACTGCCAAGGCGCCGAGCTGCTGAAAGAAATTGCAGTAGTCCTCATTAGTTAATAATGGCTGATGGCCGAATACATCATGAAACATATCTGGCTCCTCAATGTAATCTAGCTGATTCAAGTTGCGCAGCCAACAAGTACTTGTAAACTTCTTATTACCAAGTAGTTGAAAAAATTCTTTTGGAGGGCAAAGACCAGGCACCGTCAATATTTCCCAGCCGGTATTTTGTGCCAATACTGTATTCACCTTTTTAAAATCAGGAATCTCGCTCGGCTTAAAGCCGATAACGTCAATAGCCTGCAGAAAGGATTTAGATACCGTATTATGTAGTATGCCCATCTGCCTGTTCATTAGTGTTTCCCATACCAAAAAATCTTCAGCGGTGTAGTTATCGTAAATCTGTACGTCGGGCCTCATAAATGCTCGTTTAAGGTTATAAAAATGAAAAAACCAGCCGATTGGGCTGGTTTAGTATAATATTAGTACATACACGTTTATTCCAAGCCCTTAGTAGGTATTTGATAATAATAGTAGTATGTGTTATTGTTCAACATTGTAGTATCGAATATAGTATAAATCGGGCAAAACACCCATATACTCAGCCAAAATTATTTTGCCGTAGACTGATTACGTAATTCCCCATAAACCATTAACTCAATGTAAACCAATAACATTATTACAATTACTTCAAGCATAAAATAAATACTTGAATATACTGAAAATTGAGAAAAATGCGTGGTTAAAACAGCTGCTGTAGCCATGCAATAAACCAGATTTGCGCAGCCAATAGCCAATAAATATGGCCCAAAACCACTGCGCAGCACCGCATAGCATACAGCTGAATAAAGCGCAAACAATACCGCAATACCCGATAAAGCATACAATAGCTTAACAGGCACATTAAACCACTGCGGTAGCGCTGGCATTGCAATGCCGATAAAAAATGCGGTAAGCGCGGCACCACAGGCATCTATAAGAAATAATTTGCGAGGGTTTCGTACAAAGTATGCGATTACTGCAGCGGCAGGCATTTCAGTCATTTGTAGCAAATATACTGAATGAATGTGCTAATTGAAATTCCAATCTCAAAGCTGATTAACAGCCATTTAGCAGTATTAAGCTACTCATCTCGACGCTAATTTTCTCTCCATAATTTACATTATGTTAAGTAATAACTGATAAAGAAAGGGATGGTTATTCCCATCCCTTCTATTTCTATTCGCCTGTATATAAATTTATCTTAGTAAGGATCTGCTTAGTACGTGCATCATCTGGATTTGCTTCTAGAGCTTTTTCCAAGTATGGCTTACCTTTTAGGTAAAGTTCCTTTACGGTCTTTTTCAACTCCTCGTAGCGTTTAGTATCAGCTGCGGTGTTACCAAGGTTATTCATTTCGTTAATTATTGGCACCGTTTTATTTACGTAGAATGCCCCCAAGTTATTCCAGGCCTTATCGTTTTTAGGATTAACCTCAGCGGCTTTTTTGTAGTAATAAACTACCGAATCTTCATTACCCAACTTCTCGAATGCAAGCCCTTTGATGAATAATGCACCATCGTTTTTAGGCTCAACCTCAATAAGATTGTTCACATAACTTAAAGCAGCAGTGTAATTGCTATCCTCTAAGAAAAAGTTGATTTTTCCCACTAGCAAGTTCGCATCTTTAGGGTATTTAGCAATAGCCTCATCTATAGTTTTCTTGCTTTCATCCCTCTGTCCTGCTTTTTTCTGTGCGTCACTCAGGCGATAGTATGCGTTCGGATCCGGTGCTGTAGCTATCCAATCTTTATATACAGCCATGGCACCTGCGGCGTTACCCGAGTTTTCGGCAGATATTGCTGCATTTTTAAGTGCCGTAGGCAAATCTATCGTACTTTTCTTGCCTTTTCCTTCTATTACCTTGTTCAGGTCCTTAATTGAATAGAAAAAGTCGTAAGCCTGTGCATAGTTCTTAGACTGAAATTGGTCTACACCTTCATTGAATAAGCTGGTAGCCAATGGTATAGCATAATTTTGTACATCTTCCCAATCGCGGAATTTAGGGTCGTTAATGTCATAAAGCTTCTTGAAAGCCTTTACCGCCTCAAGACCAGCATTGCCATACTTTTTCTTCAGGTCCTTATTTTGGAAAATAAGGGTATAAAGCTGCGCACGGTAAAACCATGTCTTGGCTTTTGGCGCTGTTACTTCGTGTACAGCTGCTTCATCGGCGCATTTTATGGCTCTTTCAAGTTCCTCGGCACCACCACCAGTGTTATATGTGTTCATGGCGTTCCATACGCAGATGTTGTTTCCATCCTGCGCTTGGCCGTAATATAGGGCCGATATAGCTGCCAGGGTTAAGAATACCTTTTTCATTGTTTATAGTTTTTAATTTTAAGGTTTTGGTTTCCAAATTTATTGCCAACTCCTCCTATCCTATCTAAATTGGTTCATTTTAACAATTACTAAGCTGTCTCCTCAGGGTTAGCTTCTGCATCGCCTAGCTCGCCATCTTCTTCTGCATTGTAATTCAACTTGCCGTTTTCTATTTTGGCTATGGCTGCTATGGCATCTTTAGGGTCAACCTTTATCAGTCGAACACCTTGAGTGGCACGGCCCATAATCCTCATCTTATCTACAGCCAAGCGGATAGCAATACCCGACTTATTGATAATCATAATATGGTCATTATCAGTCACATTCAATATACCAATTAAATTACCGGTTTTATCGGTTATGTTCAAGGTTTTTACCCCCTTACCACCACGGTTGGTTATGCGGTATTCAGCTTCGCCGGTCTCAGGGTCGTTGATGTATGAACGCTTACCATAGCCTTTCTCTGAAAGCACCATGATGGATTCATCCTTGTTTTCAGGGTTTACGGTTATCATACCTATTACCTCATCCTTCTCGTCTTCCAGGCTTATACCGCGCACACCAGCTGCTACCCTACCTACTGGCCTTACTGCATCGTCTTGGAAACGGATAGCCTTGCCTTGCTTAGTAGCTATAATGGTCTCGCTGGTTTTGGTGGCCAAGCAAACCTGCACTAGCTCGTCGCCCTCGCGTATGTCGATAGCGTTAACCCCACCGGCCCTTACATTACTGTAAGCCTTTAAAGTAGTTTTCTTAACAGTACCCTTCTTTGTACAGAAAATCACGTAGTTATTATCTAAATACTCCTCGTCCTTCAAGTTAAGAACTGGGATGTAAGCCATGATTTTATCTTCCTTAGGAATACTAATCAAGTTTTGAATAGCACGGCCCTTACCAGTTTTCTCACCCTCAGGTATTTCATACACCTTCAGCCAGAAACACCTACCTAGTTCAGTAAAGAACAAAATGTAGTTGTGATTGGTAGCCATTATCAAGTGCTCGATAAAGTCTTCATCACGCGTAGCTCCGGCTTTGCTACCACGTCCTCCCCTATTCTGCGTTCGATATTCAGTTGATAATGTACGCTTTATATACCCTAACCTAGAAATAGTTACAACCACTTCTTCATTAGGTATAAGGTCTTCCATATTCAAATCGCCCGAAGCGTATTCAATACGGGTACGGCGCTCATCGCCATACTTTTCCTTTATCTCGATGGTTTCATCCTTAATGATCTGCATCCTCAAAGGCTCCTCGTTCAATACGCGGGTCAGCCAATCGATGGTTTTCATCAACTCCTGGTACTCATCGCGTATTTTATCCCTTTCAAGGCCTGTTAAGCGCTGTAAACGCATTTCAAGGATTGCTTTAGCCTGTATTTCGCTCAGTTGGAAATTCTCCATCAAGCCAGCTTTCGCTATGTCGGCATCGGCAGATGCGCGGATTAGCTTTATAACCTCATCAAGGTGATCAAGTGCTATCAGCAAGCCTTCCAATATGTGCGCACGCTCCTGGGCCTTGCGTAGTTCGTACTTAGTACGGCGAACAACTACATCGTGGCGGAACTCCACAAAGTACTTGATCATATCCTTCAAGTTCAATATCTGCGGACGGCCATTTACTAGGGCTACGTTGTTTACACCAAACGATGTTTGAAGCGGTGTTTGCGCAAATAACTGGTTCAAAACCACGTTACTAATAGCATCACGTTTAAGCTCTACTACAACACGTATACCTTGCCTATCCGATTCATCGCGTATATCGCTAATACCCTCAAGCTTCTTCTCTTCAGCAAGTTCAGCTATCTTTTTAACTAGGTCGCTCTTAACAACCTGGAAAGGCATTTCGCTAATAATGATGTTCTCGCGGCCGTTCGAAAGTGTTTCTATCTCGGCTTTACCACGAAGTACAACACGGCCACGGCCAGTCATTAAGGCTTGCCTTACGCCTTCGTAGCCATATATTATACCACCGGTAGGAAAATCGGGCGCCTTAACGTCCAACATTAACTCTTCTATCGTAATATCCTTATTATCAATGTATTTAATTATACCCTCGCAAGCCTCGGTAAGGTTGTGAGGAAGCATATTGGTAGCCATACCTACAGCTATGCCCGATGCCCCGTTTACCAACAGGTTAGGTATGCGCGATGGCAGTACGGTAGGCTCTTCCAAGCTGTCGTCGAAGTTCAGCTTCATGTCCACCGTTTCCTTTTCCATGTCGCTAAGTATCTCCTCGGTTATTTTGCGCATACGCACCTCGGTATAACGCATCGCCGCTGGCGGGTCGTTATCTATCGAGCCGAAGTTACCTTGGCCATCAACCAATGGATAGCGTAGGCTCCAATCTTGGGCCATACGTACCATAGCATCGTACACCGAACCATCGCCGTGCGGGTGGTACTTACCTAGCACCTCACCCACAATACGCGCACTTTTCTTGTATGGCTTGCCCGGCGCAAGGCCTAGCTCGTTCATACCATAAAGTATGCGGCGGTGTACGGGTTTCAAACCGTCGCGCACATCGGGTATAGCGCGCGATACTATTACCGACATCGAATAGTCGATGTAGGCGGTTTTCATTTCTTCTTCTATGTTAATAGGAATAATGCGCGGGTTCTGGTTTGACGCATTTTCGGTAGTGCCATTATCTGGCGGGTTGTTTAGCTCGTCGCTCATGTATCTTTTTTAGGGCTATTTTTCTTTTTGGCATTTTAAGCACCAAAATAGCGTACGAATATACACTATCGACACCCCCCCGACAAAGTATTGCGCGTTGAAATTTTCAACATTTAAGAAACAAATTGCGCACTACCGCTATTTAGGTAGCCAGAATATAAATTCAGCACCAACCCCTACTTCACCCTTGGCAGATATACCACCGCCATGCCTCTCTAGCACTTTCTTTACTATGGCCAAACCTATGCCATTTCCTTCAAAATCATCGGAAGAATGAAGCCTTATAAAAGCTTCGAACATACGCTGCGCGTGTATTTGATTGAAACCGGCACCGTTATCTTTTACTATATATACATTGTGCTCCCCATCTTCATACCAACTTATATCCACCTTTGCATCTGCAGTTTTAGCAGAATATTTAAGGGCATTTGATATCAAATTAACCCAAACGTGCTTTATCAACCCAATATCGCAATCAGCATTGGCAAGGTAACCAATATTTACCTCAGTGTTAGGGTAAGCATAATTGTCTTTCAACCCCTCAACTATGCATTCCACCATACCTGCATATCAACGGGTTGGCGGCATAAATCTATATATGCAGCCTTAGAAAACGTAAGCATTTCATTTACAGTATCTTCTACCTGTTTGCTGCAATCAGTTATTTCATTCATTATAGCGCAAGCCTCTTCATTACCGTGTAACCTAAGCTTTAGCTTTGTTACCAATCCGCTCAATATTTTGGCAGGCATTTTAAGGTCGTGAGAAACGGAATAGGTAAAAGATTCAAGCTGTTTGTTCAAATCGCGCAATGAAGCCGTACGTTCCCGCACCTTCTGTTCCAAATACTCATTCATGTTTTGGGTAGCCATTTCTGCCTCCTTACCCTTAGTAACGTCAGTTAAAGTCATTGTTAAACCCAAAATATCATCGCTCCCTTCCTCCTTTACGCTCAACATACGTACAAAGTACCACGTACTTTTGCCATTGGGTTGGGGGTAGCATACTTCGTAGTTAACATTGGTACCGGATAGCACCTTCGCTGTTATTTCCTCCATAAATGCCCGGCGCTTACCACTAAAGTAATTCAAGCAACTCTCCCCCTCACATAATGTTTGTTGCAAATCGGCTAGAGCAAATAGCTGAGCTTGAGGATTAAATGAAACAATACGCAAATCGGTATCAATAAGCAAAATACCATGTTCCGTATTATTGAAAATGGTACGAAGGTTGGCCTCAGATTTCTTCAGGCGCAGTTCCATCTCCTTCCTTTCCGTTACGTCGCGGTAATTGGTTATAAGGGCGTTTATATTGGGATCGTTGAGCAGATTGGTCATAGTACCCTCTATCCAAATACGCTTGCCTGTGGCATGCTTAATACGAAAGCCGCGGTGGTGTGGCACGCCAGGATTGGTAAGTACTTGCTGAATAAAGCCTGCCATATCCTGCATACTTTCATCGTCCACAAAATCGAATACCGATTTACCAACCACGCTTTGTGGCTCAAGACCTATAATACGGATAGAGGCAGGGCTTTGGTAAGTTATAAGCCCATCCTTATCAAGCAGGGCAATACCATCAGTAGTGCTTTCTATAAGTGCTTGAAAGAAAAGGGAGTTGCTATGCTGGGGAGTGCCAACAACATAATTGCCAAATGGATTGGAATGGTATCGAAGCGTGTTACCCATAATTGAAAGTGGGGTTACCTTGGGCTGACATCTCTCACACTATATCCTAAACACAAATCCAAAATTACAACATACTTGCCGTATACCCTAAAAAGGGTAAGAATAAATCAAAATCGGGTACGGACAAAAAGCCTAAACAGCAGCATTACAGAGAAGAAAACTGCCACACCGAATATGACACTAGCCACAGTTTCTGCTTTATCGTATATTAATAGAAAGGTAGAACCCGCAAGCATAAAGCCTATTAATATAGTAATAGCAATAAGAGCACCTAGTTGCCTAAAGGCCCCAGTTAGTATTTCATGCTGCTGAATATTTATGTCTATACCAATAGTACCTTTCTTTAGCCTAAACAGTATCTCGTTTATCTCCGACGGAAAGTCGCGAATGAATTGTATATAGTCTTTTAAGGTTTCGTATATATCGCTGGCTATCTCCTTTGGCGAGAATTTCTCTTTTACTAGATGCTCGGCATAAGGACGGATAATAGTAGGCAATGACATGAATGGGTCAAGGTTGTACCCGAACTTTTCTACCGTAGCTAAGGCTTTAAGCAGTAAAAACATATTACCCGGTATTTTCAATCCATATCTTTGTATCAGCTTCAAACATTCGTTTAGTATAAGACTGAAATCCATATTCTCGTACGTAAACGAACTATGGCGGGTAAGCATATCTTTTACGTAAAACTCCAAATCGTTGCGTTCAGCAAAGAACTTCTTATCGCACAGCACCAACAGCGCATCGGTAATAGCCGCGGCATTATTAGTAGCTAAACCATAAGTAAAGCCCGCCAAAAAGTTCATTTGGGCAGGTTTTAATGTGCCCACCATTCCAAAATCTATAAGCGCTATGCGGTTACCGGGTTGCACAAACAAGTTACCGGCATGAGGGTCTGCATGGAAAAAACCATTTTTGAAAATCATCTCCAACAGAATAACAGTACCATTGCGGGCTACTTCGCTTGGATCAAGGCCGTTCTCTATTAGGCGTTGGCGATCGTCGGGGGGTATGCCATCTACAAATTCCATTATCAGCATCTTATCAGTGCTGTGTTCCAAAAACACCTTTGGTATTTTGCAGAAGGGCATATCCTTGAACATAACTGCAAAACGCATGGCATTGCCGGCTTCGTTCAAGTAGTTCAACTCGCGTATCAAACTTTCGCCAAACTCGTCTATTATCCCAACCACGTCTACCGCTTCAAAACCAGGATACTCCTCTATTAGCTGCGAAGCTAAATAGCGCAGTATTTGTAGGTCAAGCTCTATTTTGGCACGCACATTAGGCCGTTGTATCTTTATTATTACCTCCTCTCCTGTTTTTAGTGTGCCTTTATACACTTGCCCTATACTTGCAGCACCTATGTAGTCGCTACTAAAGTGGCTGAACACGGTAGGTATAGGAGCGCCTAACTCCTCCTCTATCGACTCTAATGCCGCGGCATGATCAAAAGGCTCAACCTTGCTCTGCAATTTCTTCAGTTCATCTCTAAGCTTATCTGAAATTATATCGGGTCTATCGGCTAGTATTTGGCCAAACTTTACAAACGTAGGTCCCAGTTCTTCAATTACGGTACGCAACCTTTCTGGCTCGCTAAGTATAATACCTTCTTTTTTAAACCTTTTGGGCACTAAGCCAAATAGCATCCTGTGCCCGCTCATCCAGTTTATAACAAAAAAGCGCAATAGAATAAATGCGATGTCCAACCCACGCATTAACCGTAATGTATAACCCCTAACACGGAAAATCTGAAACATCGAATTCTATTTTAAACCTTTTAAATGCTGTAACTCCTCTGTCAACTTCTTAATAGCCTGTGTAAGTTCCTCCACAGTTTTATCCTTTGCCAGGTTCGAATCTTTTATGCCTTCGGTTATGTTGTGCTGTGTACGCACATTATCCGTAAACTGTTTTAGTAAATCGGTAGCATTGTTGGCCCATTCGTTCGCCACTATAGGGTCATCTTGATACTGCTGTATATAGCCTGAGAGCTTATTCACAAAAGTTTCTCTATCGGCTATACTTGCCGATACGCCTAGGGCCAAAAGGTTTTTTAATAGGGCTACCATATTCTAAAACTACAAAAAATAAACGTGCAAAAATGTTGTTATTAACTGAGGTTCAATAAATAAGTATGCCGTTAGGGCATCATACTGTTAGCCAATACGTTATTTAGTACTGACAAGCATCAGCTATGGTAATATAAAACGTGATCATACTCACATTAAAACTTATGCTATTTCTTCGGTGCTTTGCGTACAAGTTTAGGCAAAAGAGAATAGGTATGGCATTGCGTATATTAATAGCAGATGATCACCGCATATTTAGGAAGGGATTGAGGAATGTAATTTCCACCTTCGATAACATGGAGGTAGTAGGCGAAGCCATAAATGGTGCCGAGGCGCTGTACTTAACCGATGCCGAAAAACCAGATATACTGCTACTAGACATAAATATGCCCATACTTAACGGTATAGAAGTGCTGGAGGAAATGGCCAAACGCAACCTTAGCACCAAAGCACTGATGATAAGTATGCACGAGGACAGCATGCATATGCTAAAATGCCTAAAAGCTGGCGCCTGCGGCTACCTTAGCAAAGATGCCGAACCTGCAGAAATAGAAAAAGCTATTAGACAGATAGCAAGCAATGGTATGTACTATAATGAGGCTATAAACAATGCACTGCGCAACCAATTAATACAAAATGATAGCACAACTATATTAAATAGTAATGAGCTGAACGATAAAGAGGTGACGATACTACAATACATGGCCGAAGGCCTGAGCAACCAAGATATAGCCAGCAAAACACTTTCTAGTGTAAGAACCGTAGAGAATATTCGGTATGGATTGATGAAAAAGTTTGGTGTAAACAATGGCATCTC
>JAFDYM010000141.1 GCA_018267435.1 Bacteroidota bacterium
CCCATGGTAGGTGCCACAAAGTTCAAGCTACCAGCACCACCAGTTGCATTTACCACTACCAATATACTATCGGCAGACGTAAACGAGCAGCCCTGCGTTTGTGCAGTTACGTTTATTGCAGGGTCGAACACTACACGCACGTCGCTCTCTGTTGGAGGGCAAACGCCGTTCGTTACCGTCCAGCGGAAGCTGACAGGTAGAGGGTCAGTATTTGAATAAGTTACAGTTACGTTGGCGTTCTGCGCACTAGGTGCAAACGATGTAACGATGCCTGTATTAGGCAAGCTGTTAGGCACCATGGTCCATTGGCCAGTACCTGGGCTAGGGTCATTACCTTGCAGGTTTACTACCAAGGTTCCGCATGCCTCTATCACGCCGTTATCTAGGCCTGGTGCTGCCAGCATGTTAGGGTCAGCATCGGCTATTATGTTGGCATCTACCTGTACGCTAGGTCCACTACCAGTTTGCACACCGCAAGCATTGGTAGCCGATACCTCGTACACTCCTGTACCCGATAAACCAATGTTAGTACGCGTAGGGTTTTGAACTGAAGCAGAGTAGCCACCTGGGCCGCTCCAGCTCCAAGTTACATCGCCGCTAGGTAGCGTACTACCTATATAGCTAGCTGTAAGTTGCAAATCAGAACCCTCGCATATTGCAGAAATGTAACTAGCAGTAAGACCAATAACATTTGCATGAATATTAAGGTTAGCAGTTGATACAGATGTTGTACCACAAGCATTAGTAGCTGTTACTGTATATACACCTTCATTATCAGCCTCTATAACACCAGTAATAGTTGGATTTTGAACAGCTGCGGTAAACCCGTTAGGCCCGCTCCAGCTCCATGATGTTACAACACCCGAAGTTACGCTGGCACTCAACGTTACATTCGAGCCTTCGCAAGCAGGGTTGGCACTCAATGTGGCAGCCAAACCTGTTAAGCTGCTGTTCCATGATATAGTTCTTGTATCAGATACGTTTCCGCAACCACCGCTACCTGTAAGACTAAGTGTAGCCGTAAAGCTACCCGATGCGGTAGTGGGTGTAAACGTAGCTAAAGCAGGGTTTGCGTTTTGTGCCCAGTTGCCTAGGCCTGCACCGCCGCTCCAGGTATTAGCCGAGTAGCTACCACCTGCTGTGGCACCAGTCATGCTTATAGCAGTAGTACCGCCGCACGATGCAACGTTATTACCTGCATCAACAGTAGGCACAGGGCTTACCGTTACCAACCTACTGGCTGTAGCAGAACAGCCCGCTGCGCTTGTAGCAGTCACTGTATAAGTAGTATTAGCTGTAGGGCTAACCGATATAGCCGCTGTAGTAGCGCTATTGCTCCAAGCATAAGTAGCACCACCGCTAGCCGTAAGCGTTGTAGTATTGCCGTTGCATATTGTAGCATTACCACTTATGCTTGGTGTAGGTAAAGGGTTAACTGTAAGAATAGTTGCAGCCACAGCCGAACAACCCGAAACACCCTCGGTAACAGTAACAGAATAGGTGTTAGAGCTACTTGCAGTAATACTATTTGAAGTAGAACTAGTAGACCATAAATAAGCAAACGAACCGTTGCCTCCTGTACCTGCTGATGCAGTAGCAGTAAACACTTGCGATGCACCCGTACATATAGAAGGGTTAGAAGGGCTAATGTTGCCCACTGGGTTAGTATTAACTGTTACATTAAGCGTGCGCGGTGTACCTGCACCACAGCCTGAAGACGGTGTAACTTCCAATACCGCAGGCCCTGCAGAACCCCAGTTTACTGTTACAGCATTTGTACCTTGGCCCGAAGCTATGTTGCCTGAACCAGAAGTAATAGCCCAGTTATAAGTTAGGCCAGAAACATTGGTTACAGAATACCCTACGCCTGTTTGGCTAGCACATACTATATTGTCAGTACCAGTTATAACCGATGGTTGTGCTGGTAAAGTAAGCACCGTAAATGTAGCATAAGCGGGTATAGACCAACCGCAACAGTTTTCCCTTACCCTCAACTCTACTTGATAAGTTGCACCGGCTGTCCAACCACCTACTGGCGGCCCAACAGCGCCAGGGTTCTGGCTATTATATGTAAGTAAATTAATTGTTGGATTGCTAAGTAACTGTATAGACCAGCTATACTCGGCCACATTAGCACCTGCAGTAGTGGTACCCAAAGTAATAGTACCTGTAGGGCAAGGTGACGATATTGCATTAATAACCGCATCGCCATGCGCCCTGTTACCTACTACACGTATATAGTTTCTGTACGTTTGCCCATTTACTGTTATATCTTTATTGCCCACCGCAGCGCCAGCACCATAATACACTTTGATAGTATTTGATGTATTGGTATAGCTGCTAGTAGAAGCAGTTAGGTCATTCATTATTATTGGATCGTTAGCAGTAGCGCCTAGGTTATCCCAAGTAGCGCCAGAAGTGCTTTTTGTAAGTGTAATTTCCGACCTACGGCAACCTTGTGTCCAAACTGCAGAAATATTGGTTGGGTTAGGTATTGAAGTACCGTTTTGAACTACGGTTGAACTATTTGTAGTAGTAAAACCTTGCGAAGCACCCGTTGCACCTGTTTGGCCACGGCCACCACGTGCGCCGTTACCGCCTGCACCACCACTACCGCTACAAGCCCTATCATCTGAACAATAGCAGCTACCAGCACCACCACCACCACCAGCACCACCAGCACCACCCGTACCGCCTACCCCACCACTGCCACCAGCACCTGGGCTAAGTTGACAATCTCTTACTTCTCCGCTTCCGGCACTAAAGTACACAGGGAAAGAGCCGCCACCGCCAAAGCCACCAAAGCCGCCTTGGCCACCAGCACCGCCTCCGCCGCCGCCTGCACCTGGGTTACCCGAATTATCATTGTATGGGCAATAGAAGTCAGTATCTTCGCCACGGGTACCGCCGCCGCCGCCGCCGCCACTACCACCTCTACCATGGCCACCTTGTGCGGCCTGGCCGCTTGGCAAATAAAAGGTACCTATAGTATGCGAGGCCGATGCAGGCGAAGCTACGTTATAATCGGCACCAGCTGTTGCCACTGTGTTGGTACTATTATCGCCAGCACCGCCCGGGCCGCTACCACCGCTACTGGCATTGCCACCCGTTCCGCAGCCACCACCGCTGCTACCCGCGCTGCCACCACCGCCTACGCCACTATTGCTAGAGCCTACGGTACCGTTACTACCATTGCCTGCCGACCCCTCTTGCGAGAAACCTCCACCGCCACCGGCTCCGCCATTGGCACCCCATGAGCTAGTACCTGCACTACCACCACTAGCTCCAGCTTGATAAGGGCTATCGTCGCAACCGCCTTGCGGTACAGCTGCACCTCCACTACTACCATTGCCACCGTTGCTACCATTATTACCGGCATCGCCAGCCGAACCAGCTCCGGTATTAACTATACAACGCGACACCAAGGTACCTGTTCTACCATCGGCGTATATGCCATACACACTTCTACCCCTATTGCTAGTAGTACCAGTAACAGGTGTAGTAGTATTTACATTTATAGTTAAGTCTTTAAACTGAACATTATTGCCATTTACTACAAAGCCCCTTACAAAACCAACTACCACACTACTTTGGGTAGCAGTTTCTACCGATGAGTTGATTGTGATATTCGTAACACCATTACTATTTTTTGTCCACTGGGCAGCATTAGAGTTATCATAGCCACCATCTATTATCACATCGGCTGGTATAAGCACAGGACCCGATAAAGTGTAGGTGCCCGATGTTACTATAATATGTTTCCTTGATGCAAAAGACGCATCGTTAGTAACTAAGTATATAGCCCTTGCTAAAGTTACAGGGCAACTTGGGGTAGCAAATGTTCCGCTTGGATCCCCTCCATTTGCAGTAGCATAAGTGTAGCCGCAACTCTCGCTGGCCTGTACCGATGAAGGGATTGTAACGGTAATAGTTTGACCAGGTACAATACAATCCGATCCATTATTTACATCTTTTACCCTAAGTGTATAACTACCGTTGGCTAAGCCCGAGAAAGTGTTTGACGCTTGCCAACTTCCACCATTAGTAATACTATACTCATAGTTACCTGTACCACCCGCAGCATTAATTACAATGTTAGCCGATGAATAAGTACTACCACTACATACGTACCCTACGCTATATGTAAACACTACTGCTGTTGGCTGGGTAATTACAGCTGTATTAACATGGTTACAGCCGTTAATATCAGAAACAGTTACATCGTAAGTGCCTGCTGCATAGCCAGTACGTGTTTGTGATGAACCACCACCTTGCCATGTATATGAATATGCCCCAACACCACCACTAGCACTTACTGTGGCACTACCGTTGCTACCACCATTACATGATATAGCGTACCCTCCGTTATTAGAAGTACTAATAGTAGAAGTAATTGCAGGAGGTGCTGCTAAACTTATATTCTCAATTTTTACACAGTTGTTGGCATCGGTTACAGTTACAGTATAGCTACCTACCGATAATGATGATATAGTGTTAGAAAGCGAAGTACTACCCAATGTTTGCACACCGCTATTCCATACATAATTTATAGGAGTAGTAGCACCTGTTACCGTAACAGTAGCAGTACCGTTGGCACCTCCGATACACGATACACCATAACCATTATAATTTGAGCTAACTATATTAGATGTAAAGGAAGGGCTAACGGTAACCGATACGGTAGCGTAAGCCGTACTTTCGCAACCGGTAGTTGCGTTATACGATGTTACATACAAAGTATATGTTCCTGGGGTAGTATAGCTAAAACTTGTACCCGATGTACTAGGTGAACCGTTTGGCACAAAGCCATTATAAAACCTACATGTAGTACCAAAGGCTCCAGGTGTTGCCCCTATCACCACTTGGCCGCAGCCAGCTTGCGTTGTACCACCTGAAACAACTGGTACACTAGGTATTGCCCTAATATCTGCATTAGCTGTAGTTACTGCATCTCAGCCAGGGCCACCAGTAAATACAAATCTGTATAAAGTACTTGCATTGGCCAATGTACCAGTTGTATAGTTGCCGCTAGTAGCCTGCACGTTGGTCCATGTTGGGTTATCGTATCGCTGCCAATTGTATACTTGATCCACACCTCCTGCTACCGTAACTCCTAATGTTACACCACTTTGAGGAACACAATTTATAGCACCACCATATGGTGCATTAATAGTAGCAGTAGGGTCGTTAGCCAAGTTGATAGTACCGTTGGTGCTGCTGCTAGACTGGCAGCCGCTACGTGCCTGCGTAACATAGTAAGTATAGTTATAAGCACCCGGTGCTGCTGTAGATGCATTGGTAGTAGCTACCCCCATGTTCGCAGTACTGGTATTGGTATAAGTAAAAGCATTGGGCGTACCATTGCTTACATTACTGCCACTAAGCTGCCATACATAAGTATATGCAGCTGATGGCACACCGCCCGAGGCACTACCACCTAAGGTTAAGCTGGCTCCTTTACATATATCGTCGCCTCCAGTAGGGGCTGTTATCACAGGATCTGCATACGAACTCATGGTAGTACTACCACTTGCTGCTGCACAGCCTATGCCGCTTGGCGTTACAGTTACGTTATAAGTGTATGTATTGGGAGTGCTGTTGTTGGTAGTGCTAGTAACTGTAGACTGTGCCGTGCCGCTACCGCTGCCTCCCCAAGTATATGTATATGTACCGGTACCGCCTGCACGGTTTACTGTAATTGTACCACTACCTCCTATGCAATACTCGCCCGCATCAGTTCTAGTATAACTGGTTATAGAGGCATTGGCTGCAGTTGTAAAAGTAAGGGTTGAAGAATAACCGCTATAGCATGGGGTGCCGCCATTTCGAGCCCTTACCTTAAAATAATAAGTGGTATTTGCAGCAAGGCCTGTAAGGTTTATAGATGTTACATTACCTACGTTTACAGTACCATTACACGCTACGCCGCCACAGTTATTACCACTTACCAACGTAGTAAACCCACTATTTGTGGCCAACTGAACATCGTACCCTATGGCATTGGTAGATGCCGCCCATTGCACTGTTACTTGTGTACATCCGTTCGACGCTATTGTAGGTGTACCGGGCACGGTAGGTGTTGATAATCGATATGTAAATGTGGCCGATGAACTATTCCATGTAGCAGTATTTCGCCACATGCCTACTGCTACAGTGCCTGTAAGGCTATTAAGCGTAGTTGCTGCTGTGTATCTTGTACCGCCTATACATATACCGCTCGATTGGGCATTATTGGTAAATGAGAAGTCGTAATAATAACCACTAGTAAACGCCATATTCTTGCTCTCGCCTGCCCCTAACGATAAGTTTTGGTTCGTACAGGTAGGAGCAGCAGCAGTACCGGTATTGGTAACGTTACACTGTGCCATTGTTTGCTGGCTGCTTACAACAAAAGCGAATAATGCTGCTAATAGATAGAGAAAAAATTTCTTCATAATCATTGATTTTCGGTTCCCGAATTTTTCCAGGAAATGTACTTAACAGATACAGGGCGTAAGCTAGTGGCCCTATATCTGTTAAGTACTTAATAAATATACAAATACTTAATAATTGTTTTAGTAATTTTATGTTAGCATTTCGTTGTTAAAAATTAAAGCAGCACTAACAACCCTAAAAAAGCAAGCTAGCTACTACACTAATTTAGACAACTGCAACGCATAATATAGTACAATAAATCTCTCCTAAACCCCTCATTACCATAGTTTCAGTGGTTATACCCCCCTTATAGCACTGTTCAAAACATAAACCAACTCAACAGTACATATAACTTATCAAAAAAAACACCAAAAGCTGTTAAACGGTCGCCCCGTGACCAAAGTCATAAAAAGTCTAACTTGTCTCAATAAAAAAATCTCTAGCTTACCGCAATTCCTTGTTGTTCATACGTATAGCGCTACATTATGTTATACTGAAAACAAAATACACTTACACATAACCTTACATTAACCTAATACCAAAATAGGCTAACCCCTTCCTTCATATATCAAATTATACCTAATTAATTAGCAATTAAAATGTTAAATGGCTTTTTTTGTCTGATAACCAAATCATTTTTTTGTTAAGTTTGTGTAACTTTTTTTAGACGATTGCCGTATAATTCCTTGCATAATACTGGAACCGAAGTTTGATTTACCCGAGAAAAGTTAAAGGCAGAACCACCTTTAACCGTTTGAACTACAGTATTTTATTGGAAATCGTTTAACACTTTTTAATATTAGGCACGGTAATTGCCAACTGCGCTATTGTTTTCTAGTTGTTGACAAACTCTGGCGGAGGTAGTATATTAATTATACACCCTAGAGATATGGCAGCTTTTTATTGGCCGCCCCGATTTTTGGATTCGAGATTACAAATTGCAATAAATACAGCATCAACATGGGTAAATTTTACACTCTATTAGGCATTAAGGAGAGAATAAGTAATAGCAAACCAGCTATAAAGCTACTTCTACTAATTATTATCGTAATACTTGGTGTAAGCAATACCAGTGCACAAACCAACGTGGCTCTTACAGCTACAGCTACCCATAGTGGCGGCGGGGCTACCACCTATGGGCCACAAAATTATAATGACAATATTATACCTACAGATGTAAATACATTTGGTTGGGTATCCTCAAATGGTTCTATCGAATATACATGGGCCGCTTCCCAATACATTGACGAGGTGAGATTTTTCTTAGGAAATAGAAATATGACCTCTTGTACCATACAGTACTGGAACGGCAGCGCTTATGTAACATGTGGTTCATATTCAGGTTCAGCAGGTACGGGTTTGATTACTGTTACCCGAACTTTTACTGGTGTGAATACTACAAGGCTTAGATTCATTAGTATAGCTGGCTCCAACCCCAACTTTAGAGAAATACAAGTTTACCCAGGGTGCCAAACAGGTTGTGTTAACGTTGCAGCTGAAACTACTCCTACTCTTGTTGCTGCAAGTGCATGTAGCAATGGTACATTTAGGGTAGGTTCAGGGGCCTATTACAACCTTACTGTAGCGGCTAATACCTACTACAACTTTTCGTGGAACAACAACGGTGCTACCAACTTAAGTGGTTTTTGTGCTACGCCGCAAAACGGTAGTGCCTCTTCATTCACAACAAACCAAACAGGGTGGTTTTCGGGTACCACTACTACCCTTAGGGTAAGTGCCAACCGAACCAGCTGTAACTGGGTGGCCACATCGGCTATTATGACCTACCGCCACACACAACCTACTGCTGGAACGGTAACAGGTACTGGTGCAAACACAACTGTGTGCGACGGTACTACAGTAGGCTTTACTTCTGGCTCAAGCAGCAACGGTACATTTAGTATGTTTCAATATCAATGGAACATAACAACAGGCTCGTGGACTAACTGGGGTACAACCAACCCTTACAACTGGGCTTCGCACGATGGAAGCGGTACAGTACTAAATGTTCGCGCTGCTATAAATAACAATGGTTGTATCACATATAGCCCTTCGGTAGCCACTACAGTTAGCCCTGCTACAGTAGGTGGCGCGGTAAGTAGCAACGGCACTATATGTTCGGGCAGCCAACCGGCAGCTAACCTAACGCTAAGTGGCCATACAGGCAGCGTGGTAAGGTGGGAAAAAGCAACTAACACCTCATTTACGGGTGCTACTAGTATCGCAGTTACATCTACTACACTTACCCCTGCACAGGCAGGTGCACTTACTGCTACTACATACTTCCGTGCAGTAGTTAAAAGCGGTGTATGTGGCGAGGTAGGTTCAAGCTATGCTACCATTACGGTTAACCCTACCAGTGTAGGTGGTACTGTAAGTAGCAATGGTTCTATTTGTTCGGGCAGCCAACCGGCAGCCAACCTAACGCTAAGTGGCCATACAGGCAGCGTGGTAAGG
>JAFDYM010000142.1 GCA_018267435.1 Bacteroidota bacterium
GAATGATGGGTTAAACTGGACAAGTATTCAAACTAATACTACAGCAGTTACATACAGTCATAACACGGGCGATAACCCAAATATTCCAACATATTATAGGGTTAGACCAAGAGGTGGAAGCGCTACCTGTGGATATACTCAAATGTTAAGCCCTGTATATACTGCCTGTGATGCTCCTGAACTGCCTTTAGTGACCAATGTAACATCGTCAAGTTTGGATTTAACCTTACAAATAGAAGCTCCAGTTGCAAACCCTAGTTATACCACGTACTCTATTTTCTGCTCAACCACAAACCAGTATGTGCAAGCGAATGGTTCATTAGGCTCTACCGAAGTGTTTCAAACGTCAGCTCAATGGGGAACCACCACTGTAACTGGATTGAGCAACAATACCAACTATTGTTTCCATGCCACCGCACAGAACATGGATGGAGATAAAAGGAATAGTTCTAATGCATTGTTGCAGGTACAGCAATTTAATTCGAATGTTATTACGTCTAATAGTGTACTTCAAACGCAATGGTATTCGCCAAATACATGTACTAGTGGAATTCCTTTTGCATATGTAAGTAATAATGGGTGTTTTGGCGGAGCAGCAGAGTATAGTGGGACAGCTACTAACTCTGGAAGTGGGTGTTTCTTAAGGAGCCCATCCATAAATTGCTCAGGATTGAATGAAGTAGTATTTGAAGGAGATATTTCTAATTCATTTAGACCTTCAAATGTTGCTGACGATTACATACTTTTCAATATGTGGCAAGGGAGTACCTACATACCCGCAGTAAATGTAAATGGTATAGCAACTTCAAGCCTTAGATGTGATTCTGTAAGAAATTGTTATCACGTAAAAGTAAAGTACGACCTTTCATCTTTGACCAATTCCCAAAAGTCAAGTTTGTTATTTTATGTTTATGCTTATCATACATCATGGAACAGTAATGGATATTATGCTAGAGTAGACAACATCTCAATCAACAGTACACCTGCCACCGCTTGTGCTACTACACTTAATTGTACTACTCCAGTTATTACTGGTCAGCCAACTGCGCCAGTTGCTGTTTGCTCAGGTTCAGGTGTAGCCTCAATCAGTGTTGCCGCTACTGGTTCTGGCCTTACATATCAATGGCAGAAAAATGGCTCGAATATTTTTGTAGGCGGTGTTTACTCGATAAATAGCAATACTAGTGGTTCTACATTAACTATTACTAATGGTACAAGTTTGGATGCTGGAAGTTATAGCGTGGTTATAACAAATGCATGCAGCCAAGCGGTAACCAGCAATGCCGTTTCTTTTGTTGTTCATGAAACCATATCTGGATTAACGGTAAGTACAAATAGCCCTGTATGCGAAGGCTTAGATTTAACCTTGGCTGCAAGTGTTTCTTCTGGTAGTTTTGTTTCTTATCAGTGGAGTGGCCCGAACACTTATACCGCTAATGGAATAAGTGTTATAAGAACAACAGTTTTTGAAGCAACAGATGAAGGCATTTATACTGTAACGGCAAGTAATGCTTGTAATACAGTTAGTGCTTCAAGTATTAATGTGAATATTCACCCGAATGTAATCGGTTTAGTAGCAAATTCTAGCAAAACACAGCTTTGTGAATCAGATACTTTATTTTTAAGTGCCAGCTATATTAGTGCGGCCATAAACCCAGGCGATGTGCTATGGTCTTGGACTGGACCAAACGGTTTTACATCTTCTTTACAGAATCCTTTTAGATATCCAATCTCTAGTAGTGATGCTGGTATATACGATGTTTATGCTACCAATGCTTGTGGTGCTCAAAATGCGGGCTCGCCAAGTATCTCAATAGATACTATAGTAGAAGCAGACGCAGGTCCAGATGTTGTTACAAATGTATGTGGAGCGCTAACTGTTCAGTTACAAGCAACAGGAACTGGTGTTTGGAGCGAAATTGGCGGCTCGTCTTCTAGCTTCTCTCCTAGTAATGCAGATTATGATGCAACAGTAACCGCGGATAGCTATGGGTTAAAACAATACCGTTGGACAGTAACTAACGGTGCATGTGTAAGCGAAGATGATGCGCGTTATTTCTTTAATCCAGCAATAACAGCTACCGTATCGGTTGAGGGATGTAACTTTACAAACGGCGACAGTGTGCTGATAGCAGTTTCAGCTAGCGGAGGTAGCTCAACCTTATCTGTTAGTCCTCCTGCAGGCAGCGAGTTGTTACTTCCAAATGCTGCACTTGGCACAAGTGTGTATACTATGCCTATGGATGGCACCCCTCGTACATATACCATTACCGATGGTATATGTTCTACTACCAGTACGGTAAGTCCTCCGGCAGAACATCCTACTGATATACCTTATGTGAATAGCCAAGGTTTTGCCACTGCAGATTGCTATGGCAACGGATATAATAAGTGGCTTACATTCCGCGATGTGAATAATGATGCTATTCTATCGGTGAATGACAACGGAAACAACTTGGGCAGGATAACGGCCTCGTTGTATCGTGATGCCACTGAACCTGCAATTGCACAGACAGCTGAAGGTACTTGCCAAGGTGTTGCGCAAGTAGCAATGAAACGCCATTTTGTGTTACAATCAGATGCGCAACAACCATTTGCAACGGATGTTTCGGTAAGGTTATACTTTAGCGAAGGCGAGTTGAATAACTTAATTACAGCATCTCAAGCCAATGATATACCTGGTGATGATTGTTCGCAGTATGATAACGTTACAGGCCTAAGCGATTTGTATGTTACCAAATACAGCGGTGTAAATGAAGATGGCGACTATTCGAACAATACTCCTGATGGTATTTACAGAGTGTTCTCAGGTGCTAACGGTACATTGCAAACTGCGCAGAATGGATTTGCAACTTTGTTTGCTAATGGATTAAACCACCATTATGTAGAGCTGAATGTAAGCGAGTTTAGCGAGCTATGGCTTCATGGCTCTACTACTGGTAGTGCGCTACCGGTTGAAATGATGTACTTGAAGGCAGATGCCATCAATAACGAGTTTATTCAGTTAACATGGGCTACAGCGCTTGAGATTAATAACAATGGTTTTGTTGTAGAACGTAGCCTTGATGCTCAAAACTGGACCGTTATTGGTTGGGTAGATGGAAACGACAATAGCACGGTACAACAGAACTATAGCTTCGATGATAACGAAGATAGCCCAGGTATAGTTTACTATTACCGCTTAAAGCAAGTAGATAATGATGGCGCCTATGAATACACTGGTATTGTAAGCGAAATGCTCAAGGCAAATGGCGGTGTTTTAACAATTAAAGATTTCATGCCGAACCCAGCTATAAACTCAACCGAGCTTGTTGTAATATCGCCGGCCGTTCAGGAAATTGGTGTTGAAGTTTTTGATGTAATAGGCAGGAAAGTGGTTGCGGAAAACCATCAATTGCTTAAAGGTACAAATTCAATTCCTTTTGCAGTACGCAATTGGGCTGCTGGCACTTACACTGCCGTAGTTACATTTGGCAATGAAGTTTACAGTAAAAAAATAATAGTGATAAAATAAGATTATTTAAAACCAAACCACCACACCTTCAATGAATCGTTTTTTTGTTTCCATGTTAATGATGTTGGCTGTAGCAACAGGTTTTGCTCAGGCACCCCAAAGTTTTAACTACCAAGCTGTTGCTCGCAACAGCCAAGGTTCGCCAATTGCCAGCCAAACTGTGTTGGTACGCTTTACTGTACGCAATGCACAAAGCGGTGGCAGTGTATTATATCAAGAAACCCAATCTCAGTCTACCAATCAATTTGGCCTATTTACTGCTGCTGTAGGTTCTGGTTCTCCATCGGTAGGTTCTCCTATGTTTAGTGCAATTAACTGGGGTGGAACTTCAACCTACTTGCAAGTAGAGTTAGACGTAACTGGTCAAGGTACAGCCTTTGTAGATATGGGTACTTCTCAACTGCTAAGTGTACCATACGCGCTATATGCTGCCTATGGCGGAGGTAGTGGTGGTGCTACGGGTGCTACTGGTCCACAAGGCCCCGCAGGTATAGCGGGCCCTACAGGTGCTACCGGCCCTACAGGTGCCGCAGGTACAGGCGGTGGAGCTACCGGTGCTACAGGCCCTACGGGCCAAGCTGGTACTAACGGTATTAATGGTGCCCCAGGCGCGCCGGGTGCACAAGGTATACAAGGTGTTACCGGTCCTACTGGCCCTACGGGTTCAGGTGGTGGTACTTCATTATATAATACTACTACAGTTGCTTATGGTACAGCTCAGCTTACTATAGGCCCTCCAGGTGGTGGTGGCGGTGCATACACTCAAATACCTGGTCTTTCTCAAAGCGTTACATTGACAGGGCCTTCTAAGGTTGTAATAAATGTTTCGGGTAGTGCGCAAAGCTTTGCCCAAGGCGGTAGCTATTCAGCGTATAGTGTAGGGATATTGCAAAACGGCGCTTTGGTATCGTCTGGAGGTACGGCCTACCAAGTTTTGGTAGATAATGCCGCAATAGGTCAACCATTCAATAATTTCTATGCACAAACTTTACTTAGCCTAGGTTCTGGTACTTATACTTTTTCGGCTGGTGCAAGATACGAGGCTGCAGGTGGTAGCAATGTAAATATAAGTGGTGGCTCAGGTAGCCCATTACAAGGAAGTATGATCATTCAAGTAATACCTCAATAACCATAACCAATAATTATAAACCATATTACAAACGGAGCATACAGCTGAACCTGTATGCTCCGTTTGCATAATTTAAGTACTATGAAAAAAATAGCACAAGTGAAGAGTTTGTTTCTGTGGGTGTTTGTTTCTTTAATGTTTACACTGCAGGCGCAGCCTCCTGCACCTGCTACTGTTACTGCTACAGTGGGAACACCAGCTAGTGGCGCAGCGCATTATCTTAGCGTATCGTGGGCATCATCTACAGGTGCTACTAGTTACGAGCTTGAAACCTCGACAGATGGCAATGCTTGGACAAATATTTACACTGGTAGCGCTTTAACCTTTAGCCACAATACTGGCAACGTAGCCGATGCTACCTTTTACTACCGCGTGCGTGCAAGCAATGGCACTGCTAGTGCGTATACCAACGCATCGCAGTTTCCAATACGCACCGCTTGCGATGCACCTGCTGTGCCGCAGTTTAGCGCTGTAACAACTAATACTACTACCCTTAGCCTAGTGGCTGAAACGCCAGATGCTAATC
>JAFDYM010000143.1 GCA_018267435.1 Bacteroidota bacterium
ACCAGCTTTAAATACGCTGAACTGTATGTTTTGCCCCCTGTCGCGAGATTCAAACACAAGATCGTCTAGTTTCTTGAAATCGCAGCCTAATAGTATGTTCATGAAGTGGCATAGGCGGTACTCCTTCATGCTGCTGGCTATACCCACCAGTACGTAGTCGTTATCAAGTTCGTTTTTTATGCGTTTTTCTGCCATGGTACTACTTCATTATAAAAGTACGATTATGCCCATAAGCCTTTAACGTGTTAGAAACCAATAAATGGTGCTATGTATAGTGGGGCGTACAGAAATATGGTGTTTGGGGGGCTTTGTAGGTAGTTTGTTGTTCCCAACTGCCGTTAGATAGAGGAATGGCTTGTATTGGCGTGTTATACGTTCAATATCAGAGACCTATCTGTGTTTTCTGAAAATAAATCCGCCCAAAATGTACCTTTCTATTGACAGGCTCCGTATAAGCTAGTATATTATCAAGGGATTAGTGGGCTAAGTATGCCCGCTAATGCAGGATAATAGCACCAACGAGATGAGGAAACCGCTACTATTTGTACTGCTTATATGGGCAAGCTTTGCCTTTGCGCAAAAGCGCGGCGAGGATCTGCGCGGCATTGCTGCAGACAAGGTTTTTAAAGGTGCCAGCCTAGTATGGCAAAAGCAATCTAACCTTATTCCATCTTTTATCGAGCTTCGCCAAGGGCAAGATGAAGAATCTTTCTTGGCAGGGCTTAGGTCGCAGTTTCAGTTACCAGGTTCATATAGTTTCATGCTATCTTCTAGCGAGGCTGACCAACTAGGTTGGCAGCACAAGCGCTATAACTTAACTGTAAACGGCGTTCCGTTAGTAAATGGCAATATAGTGTTGCACATTAAAAACGATAGGGTGCTTAAGTATAACGGCTATGTGTTCAAAAGCATTAATGCTCCAAGCACTGCAAGCATAAGCGAAGCAGATGCCTTAACTGCTGCACTGGCCGATGTAGGAGCTGCTAGCTATAAGTGGCAAATACCTGCCGAGGAGAAGTTTATAAAAGCGGAGCAGCATAATGCCCAAGCCACTTTCTACCCGAAAGGGGCTTTGTGCGTTTTGCAACTAGGCGGTAACGAGAGCAGCAATTTTAAGTTGGCTTACAAGTTCGATGTATATGCACATGAACCTATGGAGCGCTATGATGTATATGTAGATGCTGAAACAGGTGTTGTATTGCAGAAGCTAAGCCATATATGCACAGCACATGAGCAAGGTACGGCCCTAACAGGCTTTAGCGGTGTGCGCAACATAAATACCGATAGCTATGCAGGCGGCTACAGGCTACGCGATAACATACGTGGTATTAATACCTACAATTTACAGAACACTGCTAACTATGGAGCAGCGGTAGATTTTACCGATGCTGACAATTATTGGAACAACGTAAACTTAGCAAAAGACCAGTATGCTACCGATGCACATTTTGGTGCAGCACTTACTTACGATATGTACCAAGGCCTTGGTAGACATAGCTTAGATAACAATGGTTATCCATTGAACCTATATATGCATTACAATACCAATTACCTGAATGCATTTTGGGATGGTAGCCGCATGGTGTTTGGCGATGGCAACAGCTTCTACAAGCCGTTTGCACCGCTTGATATTACAGGCCATGAAATAAGCCACGGCTTAACCGAGCGCAGCGCGGGTTTGATATACCAAGGCGAAAGCGGTGCTTTGAATGAATCGTTCAGCGATATATTTGGATTGTGCGTGGAGTGGCAAGGCGATAGCCTAAATGCCAACTGGCTAATAGGAGAGAAGATAGGTTTTACCTTCCGTAGCATGAGCAACCCAAATGCGTATGACGACCCCGATACTTACCTAGGCACATACTGGTATACAGGTACTGGCGACTTTGGAGGCGTGCATACCAATAGTGGCGTGCAGAACTATTGGTTCTACCTGTTGGCGCAAGGTGGCAATGGTATTAACGATTTAGGAAGAGCTTTTTCGGTATCGGGTATAGGCCGCGAGGCTGCCAAGCAAATAGCTTGGCGCAACTTGGTGTATTACCTTACTGCTAGTAGCGATTTTGAAGATGCACGTTTCTATAGCATACAAGCTGCTGTAGATTTATATGGTTTGTGTTCGCCGCAGGTTGTGGCTGTTACTAAGGCATGGTATGCAGTAGGCGTAGGTGCCAACTATGTAAGCAATGCCGATGCGCAATTTACAGCCCCTATAGTAAGTACATGTAGTGCGCCTGTAGCCGTAAGCTTTACCAATGTTAGTGTAAACACCAGTAGCTACTTATGGAAGTTTGGCGATGGCACAACATCTACCAGCGAAAGCCCAACACATACTTATGCCAGCAATGGTAACTATAGTGTTACTCTTATAGCTAGTGGGGCTTGCGGCGCCGACACTGTAGTAGTAAACAATTTGGTGAACATTAACCCCGCAAATCCTTGTGCCGTTACGGTGCCTACAGTGGGTACTGCGCAAGTGCAAACAAGTTGTAGCGGTACTGTTTATGATGATGGTGGCATAGGAGCAAGCTATAGCAATAATGTAAACAGTACGGTAGTAATAGCACCGGTAGGTGCTGCGCGCGTGGTATTGCACTTTACACAGTTTAGCATGGAAGATGATAACGATAGACTGTATATATATGACGGTGCCAGTGTGCTAAGTCCAATATTGGCAGTGCTGTCGGGCAATGCTATACCTGCCGATGTAGTATCGAATAGCCCTGTGGTAACTATAAGGCAGCAAACCAATAGTAGCGCAAGCGCTGCGGGCTTTGCTTTGCAATGGAACTGTGTACAGCCAAACGCATTGCCGCTGGTAAACTTTACGGTTGATAATACAAGTAGCTGTTCGGGTGCTGTACAGTTCAGTAACCATACAGCCAATGGTGCTACAAGCTACCTGTGGAATTTTGGCGATGGTAGTACCTCAACCCAAGCTAACCCATTGCACCAATATGTGCAGAACGGCAGTTATACAGTAACACTTAGCGCTACCAATAGTATGGGTACTAATGTTGCGGTTAAAACATCTTACATAACTGTAAGCAAGCCCGAGGCGCCTTATGCATATACTACAACATCGTGCGGGCCAAGCGAGGTAACAGCAGTAGCTGCAACTAGCAACAGGGTAAGGTGGTACGATGCTAGTGGAGTGCAAGTGTGCACTACTGCCAACTATACTACACCCTTGTTACAAGCTACTACAGCGTATTATGTTGAAGAAGTTATTCCACAGCCTATTGCTAATGTTGGCCCTGCCAGCAGTAACATAGGTGCGGGCGAATTTTATAATGGCAACGCTAATCGTGCTTTGCGTTTTAATGTAAGCAGGGCAAGTGTACTTAAAAGCGTGCTTGTAATAGCACAGGGTGCGGGTAACCGTATTATACAATACCGCGATGTGCTTGGTGCTGTACTGCAGCAGCAAGAGGTATACTGCGAGCATGGGCAAAACCGAGTGGAACTAAACTTTGAATTGATACCTGGTGTAGGTTACGAGTTGGGTGTGGCGGGTGCAGATTTCAATTTGTACAAAAACAATAGCGGCGCAATATATCCATATACCGATGCCAATGGCATAGTAAGTATAACAGGCAATAACGTGGCAAATGCTGCGAGTCAATATTATTATTTCTACGATTGGGAAGTACACGAGCACGAGTGTGTAAGCGAGCGTGGCGTGGTTCCTATGTATATAAGCCCAGCCGTAAACGCCAATGTAGTGGCAAATGCACCTAGCTGCTACGGTATGGCTAACGGTAGTGCAAACGTGAATGTAGCTGCGGGTTCGCCGCCCTACTATTATAGGTGGAGCAACCTTAATACCGATTCTGCCATAAGTAATTTGAGCAGTGGCGAGTATAGCGTAACGGTAATAGATGCAGAAGGCTGTATGTACGAAACATCGGTTACACTAACAGAGCCTACGCAAGTATTGGCAGAAGCTATAGCCAAACCAGATACCTGTATGCGCCATGTGGGCCAAATAGCTTTAACCATAAGCGGCGGTACACCTCCGTATACACAGTCTTGGAACTCGCCGCAATCTGCCTTGGGCAATAGTGGCTATGCTGCGGGTTCATATGCTATAAACATAAGCGATAGCAAAGGTTGTACTGCTGCAGTAAGCGCAGTGGTAGATAATATTGCTAGCCTTGATGTAACAACTATAGCTACCTCGCCACGTTGCTATGGCGATAAAGATGCTAGCATAAAAGTGCAGGCTAACAGCGGTACTTTGCCATACACTTTTACATGGAGCAATGGCAGCCACAATGAAGTGTTGCAAGATGTAAATGGCGGTACATATAACGTAACTGTAAGCGATGGCAACCAATGTTCGGCTACAGCCAGTGCTACTATTGTTGCCCCTATTGAGTTAAGCGCTAATGCTACTATACGCCACCTTAGCTGCTACCGTAGTAACGATGGTGCTATTGAAATACATAGCGAAGGTGGTACAGGAGCACACATTTATCGTTGGGCCGATGGTACTAATACCAATAATGCCATAAACTTGGCAGGTGGTACCTATGTGCTAACGGTAAGCGATGCCAATAACTGTATGCTTACTATAAGCAGTATAGTTAACGAACCACGTGAAATACAGTTTGCCACAGCTACCATGTACGCTGCAAGTGGTAACGATGGGAAAGCTATCCTAAGTAATTTGAGTGGCGGTACTGCACCTTACAATATAGTATGGAGCAATGGACAAACAGGTGCACAAGCTAATGACCTTGCCGAAGGCAGATATGGCGTTTCGGTAACCGATGCCAAACAGTGCTTTAAGGAAAGCTCAGTAAATATAATGCAGCTTACTACGGGTATAGGGAATGTAAGCGATGAGGTATTGCTAAGTGCTTACCCTAACCCTGCAAGTGTTGAAGTAACTATAACTACAAGTAACCTAAAAGGGGCTGCCAAACTTACGCTTACCAATGCGCTGGGGCAGCTATTGATAGATGAAGAGGTAGACGAGCTTACCTTGCTGCGTAAAATAAGCGTAGCACAGCTAGCACAGGGTACTTATATCATCGAGCTTAAGAACGATGATATACATGTGGTAAAAGAATTAGTAGTAGTTAGATAGTCTAAGCCAATTCAGCTATCTCAACTTGGTTGCGTAACAGGTCTTCCAAGTTTTCGCGCTTACGTATCAAGTAGTCCTTGCCTTTGTAAATCATTACCTCAGCCGGGCGGAAGCGCGAGTTGTAGTTGCTTGCCATGGTAAAACCATAAGCACCTGCGTTTTGAAAGGCTATAATATCGCCCTCGCGCACTTCTGCCAGTTTCCTATCCCAGCCAAAAGTGTCGGTTTCGCATATGTAACCTACCACGGTATATATACGCTGTGTACCGTTAGGGTTGCTAACGTTGGTAAGGTGGTGGTAAGCGTTGTAAAGCATAGGGCGCATTAGGTGGTTCATGCCCGAGTCAAGACCCACAAATACGGTAGCTGTAGTCTGTTTAATAACGTTCACTTTAGCTAGAAATGTACCGCCTTGGCTTACTAGAAATTTGCCCGGCTCGAACCATAGCTCCAATTCGCGGCCATAGCTTTTACAGAATTCGGCAAACTTAGCGCTTAGCTTGGTACCCAGTTCCTGTATATCGGTGCTATAGTCATCTGGCTTGTAAGGTACTTTAAAGCCGCTACCAAAGTCGATAAACTCAAGGTCAGGGAAATGTTCTGTAACCTCAAACAATATATCGGCTGCGCGAAGGAAAACATCTACATCAAGGATGTCAGAACCTGTATGCATGTGCAAGCCGTTCACGCGTATTTTTTCACTCTTTATTACGCGCTCCAAGTGGCGCATTTGGTATATAGATATGCCGAATTTAGAATCGATGTGGCCTACCGATATGTTGATGTTACCGCCCGCCATTACGTGCGGGTTGATACGGATACATACAGGTACACTCGATCCATACTTATGACCGAATTGCTCAAGTATAGAAAGGTTGTCGATGTTGATCTGAACACCTTCCTTTACAGCAAGGTCTATCTCTTCCATCGATACACAGTTAGGCGTATATATGATGTCTTTAGGGTTGAAGCCTGCTTTTATGCCCGTCCATACTTCTTGTATCGAAACAGTATCAAGCCCTGAGCCGATGTTCTTGAAGAACTTCAGCACATTGATGTTGTTCAATGCTTTACATGCAAACTTTATCTTGGTATTATCGCCAAAGGCGTTCTTTAGCTTATTGTACTGGGCCTCCATGGTGTCAGTGTCATAAACATAAAGTGGGCTGTCGTATTTGTCGCAAAGGTCTTTTACGCTTACGCCGCCAATGTGGTAAGTGCCGTTGTTAAATTGTAGCATTGTTCAAATTTAAGGAGCAGCAAAAATAACCGCCGAAGCCGAATTATATAATTCTAGCCTATAATCGTGACGCACAGAGGGCACGGAGAACACAGAGAGATGACAACTAGATTGTACCTTTCTTCCTAATTATCCTCGTTTTCTCAATAGTCTAATCTACTTACCCATGCGTCTCGGTATCGCGTATTTTAAATACATAGATGGCTATGTAGTATAACAGCGCATTGGCTAGCATAATGCCCGTAAACAGCCAGAAATAGCTGGCGCCTTGGTAATGGCTAAAAAAGCCGCCTGCCTGTATGTTGCTGTTGATATAGCTTACCAATATATTGCCGAAGAAAACCGTAGCAAAGAAGATAGCCATAATGGTGCTCTTTAATGATTTTGGTGACTGCGAATAAGCATACTCCAAGCCTGTTATCGATACCAATATTTCGCCCACGGTAAGTATTACGTAGGCCATTAATTGCCAACCTATATTCAGCTTTATACCTGCGTCAAGCTTGCTTTGTATCCAGGCTATCAATGCAAAAGCTAGGGCCGTCATTATATAGCCTGCGCCCATTTTGCGTAGTGCGGTAACTTTTATGCCCATTTTTTCTATCAGCGGGTATATGCCAAAAGAGAATACAGGTATCAATACCAATATCAGTAGGGCATTTACCGTTTGTATTTGCTCCTGCAGCCATTCAATACCCATAAAGTTTAGGTCCATTTTGCCTGCCTGTATCACCCACTCCGAGCCGTTTTGGTCGTACAGCGCCCAGAACAAGGGGACAAAAGCAAATACCACCAACACTTTCCACGCTTGTTTTAGTTGCTCCAGTATTGGGATGTTGTTTTCTTCCTTAGTATGTTTAGGTAGTTTAATTTTGTACTTGCTCTTACCCAGCCAAAATATAAGTAGGGCTAAACCCATTACCACGCCTGGCACACCAAACGCCCAACTAGGGCCATAATACTTGTTGATGTATGGTATAGAAAGTATAGAGAAGAATGCGCCGATGTTAATGCCGAAGTAGAAAATGTCGTACAACTTGGCAATGTTAGGGTCGTTTTCGTTGTCAAACTGGTCGCCTACCATTACCGAAACGTTAGGTTTTACGCCGCCAGCACCTAAGGATATTAGCAGCAAGCCAACATAAAATAGGGTATAGTTGGTTTCGAAAATGGCTAGAAAGGCATGGCCTACACAGTAAACTATTGAAAGATAAAGTATGGTTTTATACCTACCCAGCCAATAATCGGCCAATAAGCCACCCACAATAGATAATAAATAAACTAAAGCCACAAAAAGGTGGGTTACCTCGTTGGCATGGGCCTCGGCACCTGCCTGAAGGGCGGGATTGTTGTTGGGGTTAAAGAACTGAGTGATTAAAAAAGTAGTCAATATGGCTTTCATGCCATAAAAGCTGAATCTTTCAGCACTTTCAGTTACTACTATATAAGGCGCAGCCTTCGGAAAATGTTTCAATCGTTCTAAAAAACTGGCCATTTACTAAGAATTTGGCATAAATGTAACAAAACAGGGTTAATGCCTAAGCCCGATTTTACTATTACACCATTTATATGGACACTTTTATTTAACATATTGTATGTGCAACCAATGTACTGATTGCTACGTTCTTACCTTGCGGCGTGGTGGGTATAGGGTGAAAATTGAGAGAAATCATAAAATATATGCTGTAAATAAGTTTTTATTAACAGTATATGCAATTTCCCTTTATCTTTACGCGCTCGTTAAAAACCTGACATATTTCATAACAATGATGAAACGAATACTTATTGCACTTGCCGCCCTGAACCTCGGCTTGTTTTCTGTTACCCAAGCACAAATAGTTGTTACCAACAACACCAACCCTACACAGTTGGCGCAGGCCCTTGCTGGCTCTGGTATTACTATTACTAACGCAACTAAAAATTGCCCTAACAACGGTACAGGTACTTTTACCAATGGTAATACCACTAACGTAGGTATAGCTAGCGGTGTGGTGCTTACTACCGGCAGCACTGCCAATATTGCGCAGCAAGCGGGTAACTTTTCGGGTGTAGATAACGCTAACGGTACCGATGCCCAGTTGAACGCGCTTATATCGCCAAACACTGTGCAGGATGTATGTGCGCTTGAATTTGATATGACAGTTCAAGGTAACACCACTACCTTCCGCTACGTATTCGCATCGGAAGAATACCCTGAGTATGTTTGTTCTCAGTTCAACGACGTGTTCGGTTTCTTTGTTACCGGCCCGGGCTATAACAACACCAACGTGGCTATTATACCTGGTAGCAACCCACAGCTGAACGTATCAATAGGTAGCGTTAACCCTGGTACCCCAGGTGCGGGCTATAGTGCTGGTGGTTGTTCTTCGTTAGGTTATTCTAGCTTATACAGAAATAACGCAGGCTCTAGTAGTGTAATATATGATGGTATGACTGTAACACTTACAGCTACCATAGCTACTATACCATGCCAAACTTACCACATAAAATTAGCAGTAGGCGATGTGGGTGATGGTAGCTGGGATTCGGGCGTGTTTCTAGAAGCTAGCTCTTTCACTTCTCAGCCAGTAACCGTTACACCTACTTATGAATTTGGTTATACTAACGCTTTTGAAGGCTGTTCAAACGGTTCATTTGTTATCAACTATCCTGATCTAGTTTCTTCATCTACACCTATTACTTATACCGTATCAGGTACGGCTACTAACGGTGTTGACTATGGCACCCTAAGCGGTACTACTTATGTTAACCCAGGTACCAGTACAGCTACTGTATATGTAAATACAATAGGCGATAACTTGCCAGAAGGTACTGAAACAGTAACTATTACAGTTAACGATCCTTGTACAGGTTTGCCTGTTGGTTCGGCTACTATTAATATAGTTGAGCCGCCACATGATACGGCTTATGCGTCTCAGTATTTTGTATGTACCGCGGGCGACCAAGTGCAGCTTACTGCCACGGGCGGCGGAACCTATTCGTGGGCGCCCCCTACGGGTTTAAGTAGTACTACTTCGGCCACGCCTACAGCTACTATTAACGGCCCTACAACATATGTCGCCACTATTAGCCTAGGTAACTGTGTCTATTCGCATTCGGTAGATATAGGATTGAGCGCGCTTACCCTTACGGCAGGCGACTCGGTAGATTTAGTAATATGCCCGGGCGAGATAACTACCATAGGTGCCGATGCCGACAATGGCGTAAGCCCTATTACCTATCAGTGGTCACCTGCAGGGCAAGTTTCTAACCCTAACGCGCCAATAGTAAACGTCACTCCTACCGTTACTACAACTTATTCTGTTACAGCTACCGATGCAAACGGTTGTTTCGATTCATCGAGCGTAACTGTAATAGTTGACACCTTAGCTGAAATAAGGTTTGGTGCCGATGTTAACCTTTGTCCTGAAAGCTCGCCATATACATTAAGTGTACCTGGCAGCCCTTACGATACTTATTTGTGGAGCAATGGTGCTACTACCGCTACTATTTCAGTAGCTGTTACTGATAGTTTTTCAGTAACTGTAACAAGGGGTAACTGTACTTTGGTATCTGATACCATTGCTATTATTTATTACCAACCTGTAAACCCTACATTGAATGATACGGGGTATTGTGCAGGCTCATCGGTTACACTAGCTGTAGCTGACCCTACTTATACTAACATAGTATGGAGCACTACTGCCACCACTACTACTATTAATGTAAGCACTGCAGGTACATATTATTATACTGCTACCGATGCAAACGGTTGTGCAATAGCTTCGGATACTGCTACAGTAACTGAGTACCTAACGCCAACTGCAAACATTACTGCAAGCGAAGACACATTGTGCCCTAACGAAACAGCGGTGTTATATGCTAACGCTGCTAATGCTACTTCATATAGCTGGACAGGTGGTGGCACTGGCGATAGCCTAGTAGTATCGGCACCTGGTGTGTACATACTTACGGCCTTCAACCCTGCATGTTCGGTACAAGATACTTTCGAAGTATTTGGCTTTACCAACCCTAATGCCCTTATAGCTGCCGATACTATTGTATGTAATGGCGACACTGCTGTATTTGCATTGTTAAATGGTCCTTTCCAAACTTATACTTGGAGCAACGGTGTAACAGGTGTTGATTCAATATTGACTAGCGCACCTGGTACATATACTTTAAGCGTATTTGATGGCAATTGTACTTGGGCTTCAAACTCAGTAAGCTTAACCAA